>CAIVEH010000229.1 GCA_903904855.1 uncultured Bacteroidota bacterium
AAATAACTTCGCAATATGGTTTACTTTATTTAATCAACGTTCCTAATAAATAAAACATTGGCGCATTTTCAAAATAATTTTAAAAAATATTTTGAAATAAGGTTTAAAAACAAGACCTTTGCAGTCCCAAAAAATATAAATCATGGCTCGCGTTTGTCAGGTAACAGGAAGAAAACCAGTAGTAGGGCATAAAGTATCGTTCTCGAATAAGAAGAAACTGCGTCGTTTCCTGCCCAATTTGCAGACCAAACGCTTCTTCCTTGCTGAAGAAGATCGTTGGATTACGTTGAAATTAAGTACTGATGCAATCAGGACAATAAATAAGAACGGATTGCTAACAGTAGTTAAGGAACTGCGTGAAAAAGGTGTTACGGTTTAAGTCGTAAGTATTAAGTCGATAGTCGTAAGATGATATGCGGCAATTAAAAGTAAAAAAGTAAAAAGAAAACAATGGCAAAGAAAGGAAACCGCGTTCAGGTAATAATGGAATGCACCGAGCATAAAAACAGCGGCATGCCCGGCACCAGCCGCTATATAACTACCAAGAACAAGAAAACAACTACCGAGCGCCTGGAACTGAAAAAATATAACAGGATCCTGAAGCGTGTAACTGTTCACAAAGAAATTAAATAATTAATATAAAAATACTGAGCAATGGCAAAAGCAGCAAAGACCGCGATAAAGAAAGACCCGAAGCTGGCACTGGAAGCTAAGAATTACTCTAAAGTAATTAAGGCGGTGCGCAGCCCAAAGACCGGTGCCTATACCTTTAAAGAGGGTATGGTGCATAAGGATAAGGTGAAAGATTTTCTGGCTAATGTAAAATAGCAGCCCCTTTAAGCCTAAGCGCTACACCATAAATAGGACTTAGGACTTATAAACATATTACGAACGGAGAGCCTCTGCCACAAGCGGAGGCTTTTTTGATTTGGTTATAATGAACCGCTATTAAAATGGGATCAAGTTGAAAAGATTGTTGAAGAAAAATCAGACCATCAACATATAAAATTGTGCAACGATAAGTTTCACGCAAAGCCGCAAAGCCGCAAACCGATCAATTGATAATAGCTATTCTATAAACGCAAGACCGCAAAGCCATCAAAGATTGTAATGCATGGTTTTATGCGGATTAAACTATAACTAATGTAATGTTGCAAAACAACTGGCACTTATTTTTAAGTGCAAAAATTATATTCTCCAACCAAGTATTATGAAATCAGTTTTCATACAAGCTAATAAAAATAATCCAGCGTCATAAAAGCCATTCCAGCGGTCTGACCGCGAAAAGCGGTACTGACCGCTTCACTTAATTACTCTAATTTTAGAGGAATTTTAAGGCATAAAAAGACTGAACCCAATGCATCTGGATTAGAATAATCACGGACGTTTTAATTAATTGATAAATATCAATCTTTTATTATGATCCGGGGAGTACGTTTACATCATTATCAATTGTTCACAGCGAAATCCAAACAGATATGCCAGCAGTAACAAGTAATGATCGTTTCAACAAAACTACTCCGGTATTTGCTGACAGGCTTAGATTTTTTGCCCTGGCTTTCAGGGATATTTTTCTTTATTTCATTGCTAAAAAATACGACTCATTTATAGCGGTATTCAGGGTTCTTTCGCCCAGGTATCTTGAATGGACAAGCCGCATAAGGGCACGGCGACTGTATTACTTTGCCTTGAGGAATGTTCCGGCTTACAGAGATTTTCTGAAAGACAAAGAGATACGTAAATGGAGTGAAATACCTTGTACAGATAAGGATACCTATATAAAGAAGTATGCTACCGAGCAGAGATGCAACAACGGGGTAATACCAGCGACCGGAATTGCTGTTGACGAATCATCGGGCAGTACTGGTATACCTTACAACTGGGTAAGGAGTTTGCAGGAGCGGCATGAATCACATGCTTTCATCAGCTATTTTTCTACATATTGTTTTGGGAAAAAGCCATGGTTTACCATAAATGCATTTTCGATGGGTGCATGGGCCACCGGCATAAATATGGGAGTAGCCATGCAGCGAAACGGGATAATAAAAAATACCGGGCCGGACATAGGTAAGATACTGCATACGCTTGAGTTTTTTGGGCCTGGGCATGACTATCTGGTTGCCGGCTACCCACCTTTTTTGAAACAATTGTATGATTATGCCAAAGAGCAAAATTTTCAGTGGGAGCAATATTCCATTTCAGGTTTAGTGGGTGGAGAAGGGATGTCGGAAGGGCTACGGGATTATTTACTACCCGGATTTAAGAAAGTATATAGTGGCTATGGCGCTACCGACCTTGAAATAGGCATTGGTGGCGAAACGCCGCTCACAGTAGCCATCAGGAACCTGGCTAGAGAAAACCAGGATGTAAGAAAGCTGTTGTTTGGTGAAGATTCCCGCCTGCCTATGATCTTTCAATACAACCCAGTGATGCACTATATTGAGGTAAATAAAAACAGGGAACTTATTTTCACCATTACACGTAAGTCGGTATTGTCGCCAAGGATCAGGTATAATATACATGATGAAGGTGGGATACTGCGCTATGACCAGCTAAGCAAAAAACTGGCATCGCTGGGAATTGACATTGAAACTATTGCAAAAGGTAGCAATAATAAAAATCTTACTTTCCCTGTAATGTGGATCTACGGCAGGCGCGATTTTACCATTAGCATTATGGGCGCGAATATTTATCCTGAGGATATTGAGCAATGCCTTTATGCCGATATTGAACTGGCAAAGATTACCCGCTCTTTCTGCCAGTCGGTATTGGAAGTGGAAAATGCAGCAGTGCGTCCTGCTTTTTATTTTGAAATTACAATTGCCCCAACTGAAGAATTAAAAAAGCAATTTGCTGAATCGATTCTGGAAAAACTGATTGCCATGAATGCTGATTTCCGTGCTGCATGGCATGAATACCCGGAAACACTAAAGCCGGAAATTTATTTGTTTCGGGTAGGCGAGGGGCCATTTAAAACCGACCAGAATAAAATAAAGCAAACCAGAGTATTAAAACCGCAGAGAGCGATTGAGTAATTGCAGCGGAAAATTGAGCCTGGGGTGTCAATTATAGAATTGTATACTGCTTGCTGTGTAAAATTGTGCAATGATAGTTTCACGCAAAGCCGCAAAGACGCAAACCGATCAATTGATAATAGTGATTCCATAAACGCAAGACTGCAAAGCCATCGAAGATTACAATGCTTAATTTTATGCGGCTTAAAGTATAATTGAGTAGTTACTAATTCATCTGGTAAAAATGATGCGGTGGCAAAAGGGTTTACTATATTTTGATACTACTGCTTCTTAAAAACATCGTACATCTTTATGATTTTAAGGTAGCATTATTGGGGTATGGTTAGAGTTCTTTTGTTTTCCTGCGATTTGATCAATGTTTTTTTAACACTTTGTCAGAGTTTGCCCCTGGTTAAAACTTAAACAACAGTTTCACATTCAGCAGGCGAGAGGTGAGGCGATTGGGTACTGCAAATATCTTCTGGCTGCTGTCGTCCTGTATCCACGTATAGGAGAGTGTATTCTGGATGCCCAGCAGGTTGAATACCTCCAGGCTTGCCCAGATGCTTTTGATATTATTGAAGAAGCTGTGTGCAGGCCTTTCTTTACGTTTTGAGTCGAGCAGCAAAGCTGAGAAGCCTATATCTACACGCTTGTAGGCGGGCAGCCGCATAATATTCTGATAAAGATGGCCATAGGGTGAGCCAACCGGCAGTCCGCTGGCATACATACCATTGATGTGCACCTTGAAATTTTTATTGCGGGGCAGGTAGTCTTCAAAATACATACCCAGGGTAAAGCGCTGATCAGAGGGTAGGGGGAAGTAATTATTAAAACCAGCCAGGCTACCGCTGTCTGTTACCTTCTGCATCGCCTTCATAAATCCAAGGCTAATAAAAGAAGTGGCATCTTTCACAATATCGCCATACAGCCTCAGCTCGCCGCCATATACATAGCCTATAGCATCGTTTTTGCCGGTATACTGTAGCTGCACATTGTTGTAGCGGTAGGGATCAAGGTTCCAGAGATCTTTGTAGTAGATTTCGGCCTTGATCTTGAATGGCCTTTTATCATCCTTCCGGCCGAGTTTAAAATTGTAGTCGGTTCCAAGCAATACCTGGAATGATTGCTGGGCCTTGAGTTGGGTATTTACATTGCCATCCATATCACGCATTTCGCGGTAGAAGGGTGGCTGGGCGTATAGGCCGGTTGCGAAGTTGAATACCCAGTCTTTCTCCCACTCTGGCTTATACGCCATCTGCACTCGCGGGCTGATAAGAAACTCATGATTGAGCATGCTGTAGTTGAACCTTACACCTGCTGTAGCAGTAAACTTTTGAGCTGAATCGAGATGAATATTATCCTGTATAAAGCCATTGAAGCGGGTATAGTTGAAGTTGGCACTGGAGTTGAAGTAATAAGCTATCGGCAGGCTGTACGGCTCATAAGGCTGGCTGAAACCGGCAGAGTCGCGTAGCTCCCACTGGTGGAGGTTATCACTGATATTGGTAACTGTGCCATTGGCGCCAAACTGAATAAAATTATTTTTGGCATCGTAAGAACCCCTGAATCCTACATCACCCACATTTACGGTAAGGTAGTTGCGGGCAAAATCCTCTATTCCACCAGCGCCCAGATAGGTTTTTATCTGGCCGTAATTGGCCTTGCTCATATCTGTTTGTAGTTCCCCGAAAAGGTACTGACCGGTAATGTCATAGGTCTCAAACTCATTGGTTTGAAAGCCTGATGCGAGGAATTTCATTTTGAATTTGGCGTTATCGGCACGATAGGATGCAGATATGCCACCGAAGCGGGAATCGAACTGGTCGAATTCACTGCCATAGTAAAAAACATCCAGCTGGTAGGCCTGGTTAAGAACGCCAAAGCTGGTGGTTTGTGTTTCGGGGAAAAAGGTGAACCGGTTGCGGGCATAGTTGGCTATTGCCTCCAGTTCCCATTTGCTGTTGATTCGGTAATTGATGAGCGCCTGCAGATCGGTGAATGAGGGGTTGTAAACGCCCTTGGTAGGTTGCGATTGCAGCAGGTACTGATTGCTTTTCTGCCTGGCGCCTATCAGATAGGTAAGTTTCTGATTTTTCGAAATGCCCTCCAGGTGCATACTGGCGCCAAGCAGGCTGAGTGATACTGAACCGGCAAATTCGGTAGGGCGTTTATAGCTTACATCCAGCACACTGCTCATTTTGTCGCCGTATTTTGCCTGGAAACCGCCTACAGAGAAATTTACATTAGATACCAGGTCGGGATTGATAAAGCTTAGTCCTTCCTGCTGGCCCGACCTTACAAGGAATGGCCTGTAAATCTCAAAGTCATTTACATAAACCAGGTTCTCATCAAAGCTGCCACCGCGCACACTGTATTGCGAAGTAAGCTCATCATGCGATCCTACAACTATTTTTATAAGCCCCTCAATACCCCCCATAGGGCCAGGGTTTACATCTACTTTAGTGATTTCAATAGGGACCATTCCTGATTCTGTTCGTTTGCGGTCTCCCCTTATTGTTGCAGCATCAAGGGTAGAAGCGCTGTTGGTTTTCAGTACTATATCAATGGTGCGCGTTTCACCTGCTTTAAGTTTCAGAAACCGATGTTGCGTTTCGAAGCCCGTAAAGCCAAAAAGTATACCTACGCTCATATCAGCAGGTATCTCGTAGCGGTAAAATCCTTTTGTATTTGTATATACTCCCAGGCCCGTGGCTTCTTCTGCTACAACGGCCTGCTCTATAGGTTTGCCATGCTCATCGCGTACAAAACCGGAAATGGCTGCCCGCTGCGCAAATGCACCAAGAAAAGAACACAAACAAAGTATAGATAGCAAAAAACTTTTTCCGAGCATAATTACACTTAAACGTAACGAAAGTAATTTTATTTTCCTGCCTGTTTCAATCTCTTTATCATATCAGCAGGGTCGGGAGCGGCGAATACAGTGTTGCCGGCCACCAATACATCTGCGCCAGCGGCTATTATGTCGGAGATATTCTCCAGTGTTACTCCTCCATCAATTTCAATCAGCGTCTTGCTGCCCGACTGATCAATTAACTGGCGGGCTTCTCTAATTTTATTAAAAGTTGTTGGAAGAAACTTCTGACCTCCGAATCCGGGGTTGATGCTCATTACCAGCAGCAGATCTATATCATGGATAATATCCTTCACCATCTCAACAGGAGTATGGGGATTTATAGCAAGGCCAGCTTTCATGCCCAACGCTCTGATAGAGGTAAGTGTGCGGTGAATATGATAGCCTGTTTCGTAATGAACAGTAAGATAATCGGCACCTGCTTTTTTGAAATCCTCGAGGTAGCGCTGAGGCTCAACAACCATCAGGTGCACATCGCAGGTTTTCTTTGCACGTTTTTTTATTTGGGCAATAATTGGCATGCCGTAACTGATGTTGGGAACAAACAAACCATCCATGACATCGAGGTGAAACCAGTCGGCCTCACTATTATTGATCATATCAATATCTGAACCCAGATTAAGGAAGTCTGCGGATAATAAAGAAGGTGCTATTAATGCCATGTGTATTGTGGAATTTGGGATTTGGAATTTGGGATTTGGGATTTGGAAAATCAGGTTGTTTTTGGATTTATATTTCCGGATTCATTGTTAGTGTTCACCTTTTCTTTTCCTTTCATTGATTTATCAAGCCAGGAAATGTATCCATTTATAAGCTTAAATACTTTCTCACATTGACTTTCTAAATCTGTATTGATTTCCTGGGTTATAAAATTCTCATCATGTGCAATTGATAAATGATCTAATATTTCTGTGACAGAGCCTCTGGATTGAATGAAAAAATGTCTGGTATCAGAATAAGTATACCGTCCATAGCCTTCTGCAATATTATTAGTTACTGATCTTGAAGCTCTTTTTATTTGAGAGGTCAGCAGGTATTTTTCTTCCGCAGGGAATGTTTTGGTCAATGCTGAAATTTTAATTCTTAGCGATCTTGCTTCTTTCCAGCAATTTAACTCTTTAAATCCACGATAAGAATTCTGCGATTCCATTATAATATTAATTTAGTACTTAAATAACCAAAATCAACAATCATTTTTATGATTTTCAGATAATTATACCACCCAAAAAAATCCTAATTCCGTCCAATTCCCAATTCCCAATCCCAAATTCCCAAATTCCCAATAACCAATTCCTACTTCGTTACTCCCAGGCTTTTCAGGGCATCTTTGGGGCTTTTATAGGTTGAATCCAGTGCAAGCGCTCTCCTGTAGTCGGCAACCGCTTGTTTTATACTATCCATTCTTTCCCAACAAACCCCTCTGTTATAAAATACCGCCGGGTTCAGGTAATCAATCTTAGCAGCAATATCATATTGGTGAAAAGATTTCTGCACAGAATCCTGTTGCATAAGTATATCCCCAATCCTGAAATAGGCATCTACATAATGGTTGTTGCTCAATATGCAATGATGGTATATTTCTTTTGCCGTTTCATAGTCATGGGTCATCTGATAAAAAACACCTTCAGCAAATAACGGGAAAACGTCGCTGCTGTCGAGGTTGTAGGCATTCTCGAGATATTTGAGGGCTATCGGATCCTTTTTATCGCTGTAAAGCAGGCCCAGCTGAATCGAAGCATCGCGGTATTCGGGGGCTACATTCAATACGGTCTGAAAGCTGGACATTGCTTTGGCGGTGTCTTTCGCATCCTTATACAGCAGGCCTTTGAGGAAATACGCTTCGGGGTCGTATGCATTGTTGCGCAATACTATATTGATCTGCTCAAATGCATTCGGATATTTCCGGATGTATAAAAATACTTTGGCTATTTTAAGGCGGGCCTTCTTATCTGTGGGGTTTTTGGCTATGGCTTTCTGTATCCAGGGAACGGATCCGCTGAGGTCTTTGCTTTCGAACAAAAGGTCGCCCACTGCGCTGTAATATTCAGCATTATTGGTATCCAGTTCTGAAGCCTTTTTGTAATCTTTAATTGAGAAAGAATCCAGTTTCAGTTTGTGCAGCAATTTGCCTCTCTTGAAAAAAAGCGTAGCATCTTCGGGCGACTGGCTGATCTGCCCTGTGATCTTCTTCAATTCCGGGTCGCTTTGGTAAACAGGATTATTAATTAATTCTGAATTGTTATTGCCGCCCTTGTTGCCGCAAGCCACTGAAAGCAACAGCAGAAATGATGCCAATAAAATACTGAATGTGCGGTTGTTCATCGTGTAAATAAATCTTTAGTATCTGCTTTCCAATCAAAGCAAGATCATTTAAGATTGCAAACTTATTAAAAACTAAAAAGAAACAGCGAATTAGTTATCAGGTCAAATCAACCAATATGCTGAAGTTGGTATTAACCTCCTGTACTTTACCGGATAATTAACACACACCAGAGTAAAAAAACGTCCAGGTCATAAATATTTAAAAGTTCAGATTCTCGGTTTCAATTTTCTTTTTCTTAATAAAAAAATAAAGAATAATATCATAGAAATGTGCGTAATTTTATATAATAAGAAATTATTCGTTCTGCCGGATCCGAAGGCGAATTAGTAATTTTTATTTTTGACGTAACAATAAATAATTTATTTGTTACGTTTAGTAAAGACAAAACCTAAACCTGCTTTAAATGGGCTATGAATAGATTTTTTATTTTTTACATTCTCATATTGTTTGCAGCCTATTCCAACCCAATACGCGCTCAGGGCTGGGAATGGGTGGCTGGCAGTACCGGCGGGGCAGAAGGTTATGGTAATGCTGTAGATCCATGGGGAAATGTATATTCATCGGGATGTGCAGGAGGTGCGGCATTGAAATTCCCAGGGGTAACGCTTTCCGGGTTCGGAAAATGCGGTACAGTGCTGGTTAAGTACGATCCATTGGGTAATTTTCTCTGGGCAAGAGGTACCCAAAATGGATATGCCAAACCTGTTAGTATTGCTATCGACAGAGTGGGCAATGTCTATGTTTATGGGTATTTTACGAGCACTACGTTGGATATCGATAGCATTACACTCCATAATCCTGATTCATTGAAAATGCTGTATCTGGCAAAATATTCACCGGTTGGAGATATGATATGGGCCAAAAACATCTGTCGTGGGAAACCTCAAGGGAATATCCTGGTTTTTGGCTCTGATGTATATCTGACCTGGGTTTTAGATACTAATTCAGTCTCGATAGGCGCTTTTGCATTGCACAATTATAATCCCGTAGGCAATACTAATGATATTGTCTTGATGAAATTTGATACAGCCGGCAATGTTCTTACAGCCAGGTCGTATGGCGGGGCTGGCAGCGAAGTGGGTTATATAGCAGTATCACCAGCTGGTAAAATATATCTGGCAGGAACATCAACCTCTCCCACCATTACTTTTGGTACACATACGTTGTTCAATACAGACAGCAGTCTATTTATTGTTCGCATGGATTCAGCTTACAATATTCTTTGGGCAAAAAATGAAAACGGAATTGGTAAAATTGGTAGCTGGGTATCCTCAATTGCAGTCGATTCGGAAGAAAATGCCTACATCTGCGGATCCTGGCGGCCAAAAGTAACTTTTGGTATGCAGGTTTTGCAAGCTGATTCTGTCTGCGATATTTACCTGGTCAGGTATGATTCTTCCGGAAACATCATTTGGGTTAACACAATAACTGGTAATGGACAACTTGCTGGTAATTGTGTGATTGTTGATCCCTGCGGGAACATTTGGATAGCCGGAGGTATGGGTGATCAAACGCCAGGGCATCATGGCAGCAATTATATCAATGTGGGCAACCAGCATATTGATACCCCACGGGAATCGAGAGATCCGATGTTTATTGCAGAGTGGAAGCCTGACGGTACTTATGTAAAGGCGGCACTGCTGCCTACAGGAGGAGATGATTTTATGTCGATGGGATCAGATGCATCTGGGGATATTTATATTAGCACAGATTACTGGGATGGGCCATATCATATTACAGGCAGTTTTTTATACGATCCCGTGCAGCCCAGCGAAAACATTTTTGTGGCCAGGTATATGAACCCTCATCCAGATACCACTGTTATAAGGAACCTGATCTGCATCTCAGACAGTGCGGTTTTAAAGGCGCCTGCGGGATACCCCTATTACCGGTGGAATACAGGTAAAACTGATACTGTAATTACCGTTTTTGTGCCGGGTACCTATAAACTATATGGCACTGGCAGGTGCGGCAGCGGTATACTGATGGATATTTTTACTGTAGACATTGGTAAAAAAGATACAGTATACCAAAATACGGATACCATTCTTTGCAAACATGCGCATACTGTACTTTATGCACCCTCGGGTTATTGGCCTTATCTGTGGAGTAATGGAGACACAACTCAAAAGGATACCATTTCGGCAACAGGCATCTATTGGGTAATAGCATCAGGCACCTGTTCCAAATCTACCATTATAGATACATTTCATGTGGCAGATACCAGCATTGACCTTGCATTTTCATTGGGCCAGGATACGGTTGTATGTTCACCACTGTTGTTAAGTGTGCCTGCAAAGGATTATAACTATAAATGGCAGGACGGATCGAACGGGAATAGTTACATTGCAATCCAAACCGGTTTATACTATCTTACCATTAGTGTTATATCCTGTTATAATTCCGATAGTATCAGGGTCAGTTTCCCCAACCTGGTTCAGCACCTGCAGGATACCATAGTGTGCAGGGAAAGGCCCGCACAAATCAAACTCGCAGCCAATGTGCCTCCCGGCGCTTCGGCAGTATGGAGTACCGGCAGCACTGATGATTCGATATGGATAAACACAGCAGGCACCTATTGGATTAGTGTTACTGACGATGCCTGCAGTGGCTCAGATACCATGACTTTCTCAATTGTTGAGTGCGACTGCAAAGCCCTGCTGCCTTCGGCATTCACACCAAATGATGATGGCATAAACGACACCTATGGCCCTATTCTGGATAAGCGATGCGATGTTTTTGATTATACCTTCACTATCTATAACCGCTGGGGCAATATGGTTTTCTCAACGCATAACCCAACACATAAATGGAATGGGGAGTACTTTGGTGTGCCCCATGACGTAGGTATGTATATGTACTGTCTGGAATACTGCTCAGGTAGTGTATATAACAAGCATTTATACAAAGGGGATTTTGTGCTGATAAGGTGATGGAACAAAAAAAGGTTTAATCCAATTGATTGAATTTTAGTTTAGCAAGCATCTTATTGGCATGTGCGAGTTTTTCAGGGAAAAGAATAATGTCAGAATATTTATCAAGGCTTGGATTTACTTTGATATCAACACCAAATTTTTCTTTTGCCCGAGCCAGCTTTTTTTTAAGATCCGGTTTCATAAAATGGTTATTATTTATCTTTTCTTTTTACCAGAAATCCATCACATCTGATATCAGTTGCAAAAGGGAATGTTAATAAATCTTCCTCTTGCAGTACTAATGCAAAGATATAAAAGTTCTTATTCAGTTCATCAAAATTCTTTGATATTGCCATTCGATAAAGCCTTGTCCTTACAGCATCTATGCCAAAAAATACTACATAACGATCAGGGAAAATTGCTGTAAATTCGTAAACAGCGTTGGCTATAGTAGCCAATATCAGGTCGCGATCCCCGTTATCAGAATTAGAGGAATCATTTATCGCACCATCTACCATTTTATCTCCGAAACCGAGATTATAAAATCTTGGCGTATCAGTTTTGCTGAATTGTATCTGTTTTATTATATTTCCCTTTTTCCCTTCACTGATAAACTCAAATACCTCCAGATTTGATGAAGTCGCTGATATGGTATATTTTGGGTAGTTCATGCTGAAAAATACACTTTGATCAAATGTAATGAAACGGAGAATATGTTTTTCGGTTATACTTATTAATTGAAAATTATTACCTTTTATTTAAATATGTCAGGAATAATGAACTATGAAAACCACCAAGCCTCTGTACATTTCAGTAGTGAGGATGATGTGTTTTTTGGAAAAATACCGGGTATTTCAGATCTGGTTACTTTTGAAGGCAAATCGGTAAAGGAACTTAAAAGTTTATTCAGAGAAGCTGTTGAAGATTACATTGAAACCTGTGCTGAGGCAGGTAAGAAACCTGAAAAAACTTGCAAAGGAAGCTTTAATTTAAGGCTTTATCCTTTTGTTGCATAAACGGGCAGCCTTTAATGCTGCTCAAAACGATATTACGCTGAATGACTTTGTGAAGGATGCTATAGATTAAGCAGTAAAGCACAGAGATGTAGTTATGAAAGTAAGCGCATGAAATGTTATGATATGGTCATAAAAAAATGATGGGATCAGCACTAATAAAAGTCCTGATCCCAAGCTCTAGTTTTATATTATCAGCTGCTGAACACATCCTTTAACTTATCAAAAAATCCACTTTTCTCCTGCATCTGTTGAGCTTTGGGACTGGATAGGTTTCTTTATCGTATTGCTAATTCCAGTTTCCGGTTAAGCCCTTGTTCCACAAGCCTGTAAAGTGTGGATAATTGAATATCGGCATGCCCATTTTCGATTCTGGAAATATAGCTTTTCTTAGTGCCGGTTTTTTCAGCCATTTCAGCTTGAGTCATATGGGCTTTTGCCCTCTCCTCCTTTAATAATTCGCCAAGAATGAATGCATGGGACTTCATTTCAAATTCAGTCCTCGTTGGTGTTCCCCTCAAACCATATTTTTCGTCCAGAACCGTATCCCAGGATTCTATTTTATTTTTTGATCTTTTTTCGTTTTTCATTTGCTTTATCAATTTCTTTGTCGATAAAATATTGTTTTTTAAGACTTTTCGCAAGTTCTATTTCCTTCTTTGGTGTTTTTTGTGATTTTTTCTGAAAAGAATTTATCAGCACGACAATATTGCCTTCATCAAAAAAACAAATAATCCGGTAAATATTACCTTCATATTCTACCCGGATTTCAAAGAGCGCATCAGTACTTTCCAAATGCTGAAAGAAACGTTTGGGAATAATATCAAGTGTTTTGATTAACTCAAAAACATATTCAATCTTTTCCTGAACATTTTTATTTTGTTCAGAATAAAAATCTTTAAAATATCTACCGTATGTCACTATTTTACGCAACAATACAAAGGTAACTAATTCGTTAACATTTTAAGATATAAATTTCCTTACCCAGAAAAGGGATGAAATAAATGAAATTATTTATATAAGATGGCAGGTAGTTTATCAGCTACTGAACACATCCTTTATCTTATCAAAAAATCCCCTTTCTTCCCGCTCCTGGCGCGCTTCGGGGCCTGGCTTGAAGTTGGGTGAGTTTTTGAGCTTTTCCATCATGTCCCTTTCTTCGTGAGTGAGGTGCTGCGGCGACCAAACATTTACCTCAATCAGCTCATCGCCTTTTTCGTAGCTCGACTGGAAGGCAGGGAAGCCCTTTCCTTTCAGCCGGAATATTTTGCCGCTCTGTGTGCCTGCAGGTATCTTTATTTTGGCCTTACCATCTATGGTTGGTACTTCGGCCTGGAGGCCTAATACTGCCTCAGGGAAGGATATATGTAACTGGTACACCACATCCAGCTCGTGGCGGGTGAGGAATTCGTGTTTTTCTTCTTCTACCAGCAGCAGCAGATCGCCCGGCGATCCGCCCCGTTCGCCGGCATTGCCGCGGCCGCTCATGCTTAGTTGCATTCCATCCTGCACACCTGCCGGTATATCCAGGCTCAGTGTCTCTTCGCCATAAACCCGGCCTTCGCCTTTACAGTTGGCGCATTTCTGGGTTATTGTACTGCCTTCTCCGCTACAGGTAGGGCAAGTGGTAACCGTTTGCATCTGACCCAGGAAGGTACTGGTAACTTTCCGCACCTGGCCCGATCCGTGGCATGTATTACAGGTTTGTATTCCGCCCCTGTCTTTGGCGCCACTACCAGAACATTGCTGGCAAATAATATGCTTCTTAACTTTTATTTTTTTATTGGCACCGTTGGCAATTTCTGTAAAGTCCATTTTTAGCTTTATGCGCAGGTTGGCGCCCCTGGTACCCTGCCGGCGACCGCCGCCGCCCTGGTTACCAAACATGCTGCCAAACATATCATTGCCGAAAATGTCGCCGAAATTCGAGAAAATATCTTCCATCCTCATGCCGCCCGGTCCACCCTGACCGCCAAAGCCACCCTGGTTGCCCATACCTGCATGTCCGAAACGGTCGTACTGCGCCTTCTTATCAGGATTACTGAGGATTTCGTAGGCTTCAGCAGCTTCTTTAAATTTCTCTTCAGCTTCCTTATTGCCCGGGTTCCTGTCGGGGTGAAACTCCATAGCTATTTTGCGATAAGATTTCTTAATCTCATCAGCAGTTGATGACTTGGTAACACCCAGAATTTCGTAATAATCTCTTTTTGCCATATTTGTTTATGGAATTTGTTATTTGTATTTTGGAATTTGGTGTGCAGAAATGAATAAAATGTAATTGAGGTAGTGTTAATCTAAAGAACTCTTTAAAAAAGAGTGCCCCCAGATTTACATTCCCAATTACAAATAACTAATTCCCAATTACCACATTTATTTCCCCACCACTACCTTAGCATGCCTGATGAGCTTGTCGTTCAGATAATAGCCAGCCTCAACCACATCTATCACTTTGCCCACCATTTTAGGGTTTGGCGCTGGTATCTCTGTTATTGCCTCATGCAGATCTGCATCGAATTCTTTATTTACAGCATCCATGGCTTTAAGGCCTTTTTGCTGCATAATATTACGGAATTTATTAAAAACCAATGAAATACCCTCTTTGAGCACTGTAATATCTGTTGTAGTATCCAGTTGTTTCGAAGCACGGTCCACATCATCCAGTACCACCAGCAGCGAGGAAATAATGTCTTTTCCTGCCGTTTGTGTCAGTTCAATGCGTTCTTTGGCATTGCGCCTTCTGAAATTATCAAACTCGGCCACCATGCGCAGATGTTTGTCCTTAAGTTCAGCGATTTCGGCCTCCAGTTTTTCTATTTCATCGTCATTACTTTCTGGTAAATCACTTCCTGCCCTGCTGTCATCCGAATTGAGAACTTCAGAAAGGGCTTCGTCCATATTTTCATTTTGTGCCAAGTTGTCGGCATTTTCTGTGCGGTGATCCGTATTATTTGTTGTTTTATCAGTCATAACCTTCTTTTTTTTGAAAAACATAACACCATTCCCTCTTGCAAATATTTTGCCAATCATCGATTTGGGACAAATTGTCTTAAATATTAAACCCTGATTGCTGAATTAGCATACTGATTAAAATTAATATTTTGGCTAATTTTTAAATAGATGATTATTTACCATGCATTGCCCGTCCATTGATTTTGAAATAATCAAAGCATCAACTGGCCTCAGCATCATTTCATCCATTATTTTGTAGGTATTTAAATTATTGTTGATTAATGTGAGCCTAATTCCCGCACAATCAGGAGGCATACTAAAATAAAATACCGATCTGAACCACATACCGTTATTGTCAGTACTTTCTCCGGTCAGCACATCAATAGGGTATAAAACGTTTCCCTTGCTGTTTAATAATTCCATTCTTACAACCGGGCTGGTATAATCTTCATCACTAAGCAGAAACCAGCACGAAAATTCGTACTTCCTGCTTTGGTTCATTTGTTTTATTGGGATGGTCGCCAATATGGTATCCTTCTTTAAAATCTCCGGAACTGCGCCAGATCCAAATAATTTTATCGGGGAAATACCCTGGTCAAAATGATTTACGTACCAGTCGCCGGTGCAAGTAACACAACTGTCCGATCCCGGCTTTATGTATGGTAGTATAGCCTTTACCGCCATTGCATTTTTTTTGTCATTTTCCCTAAGCCTGGCAGGGTATAGAGCATAAATAAAACAATGCTGAAAGTGCCCGATATAATCTGATGCACTTAATAAATACTGCTCATCAGCATTAAGCGAATCTGTTTCCCGTTGAATAATTAAGATCGGTTTGTCATTTTTTAGTTCATCTAATATTGGTTTGTGAACGTATGGCCCACCCAGAATTTTTACCGTTTTTTCGGCTACCGACCAGGATGTTCTCGACATCATTGCATCAATCAGCGGGCGTTTCATCTGCATAGCGTACATAAATCCTAATCCGGCAACAAAATCATCACCCAGCCATAATTTTTCACTGCCTATCTCGAAAAATTTAAACACCAGCAAGGCCTGAAAATTATCCGGGTCATATTTGCGCTCTCTGAGTCCTGATGGCAAATTCCCTTTCCCGTCCGGGCTGATAATATAGTAGTTGTCGGCTGCATATCCTAGCCGCTTTTTCACGAAGGCCATATATCCGCTTGCATCATACAGCCAGGCAGCCATAAAGATCAATAGTATAGAATAGGCAGCAATTGGTTTTTCTCTCTGACGATAGCTCGCATACCATTTATTGATAACCACTACACTGTAAATGGTAATTACGTAATAAAATATCCAGCTGAACCTGCCAAGCGTTCTGAACTGGCGCAGGAATGAAGCATAATCCATTAACCACTCCATGTGCCATACAAACGGGACTCCCATACTGAACAATAAGGTGGTAAAGCCTATAAACAGCCATATCGGGTTTAAACCAATTTCCTTAACCTCTGTATTAGTCCATTTTCTGTTAATTGCAACCCGTATAATGCCTCTGACGATTGATGTCATAGCAACCAGCATTACTGCAAGTCCAGGGTAACAGAAACCCTCATCAGGCTGGTATACCTTCATTGCAGGAATGCGATGGGTAACTAATTTCCAGATGGAAGATTTATCTGAAAAGAAAATATCAGAAAAACTGGTGCATGACGACAGAGCACCATAAGGCACTTTTGGTCTGTCGGTATACGGATCGGTTAGCCACATTACCCCCTTGATAAATGCAAAGATGGCAATAACACTTAGGAACAATGGCAGTATATGCTTTGCAATTTCGGCGAGTTTTTTTTGTCTGAAAATAAGGCAACCTGCTGAGTAGGCACTAACCCACAGTAGTATCTTGGCAGCGAAATAGGGATGTAAAAAAGCAAATAAACAACCGAGGATGAAGATGTAAACAGCATATTTTCTGCCCGATGAGCCATGGTACTTTATGGTCCAGTAGAAAAGCATGGGCATTACACATGAATAGGTTAGAGAATAGTGTGCCAGTATCCACATCAGCTGAGGCGAAAATACTGCTGCAAAACCTGCAAAAATTAAAGCAATCAGAGGTTTGATACCGAAGTGAGTGAATATTTTAAAGATATAAATAGCCGCCAGAATAAAACTGGCCAGTATGAACCAGGCCATCAATGTTAAAGCCTGTTCGATGGTGATATTTTTCAGGTGGCTCAGCGGCACTGAAAGCAGTGGCTGGCCATCGGTATACACAATATGCTCACCATAAGGGTAATTCATGCCCCCAAACCAAACCCCCTTTTCATAAACTGCGTGGTACAGGAAAGTGAATATATTTTTACCCCCATCAGAGCTCAGTTCAGGTACTGTGTTCCATGGATGAAATACCAATTGCGGCACCGCAATGGCAATAAGCAGGAACGCAAATAAACCAGTAGCCAGCAGCCATAAATGCTGTTTATTATTCTTCAAAAGGGATGCAATTAATTTTTATGAAGGTACTTATTAAGCCGCAAAATTGACGAAAATTAAATCAGAAAACCAGTCAATGACCTTATTTGGTAAGCATATTAAACTGGCTTTATTTGAAGTGCAAGAATAATTGCTGATTTGCGCAGCTAAAGCTCTAACTACATTTAGGCATTATAAATAGGTAGTGGTTTTATTTGCGGCCTTTAAAATGACATTTGCATATTGCGCCTTCGCGCCTCCGCGTGAGATTTTTTCATGCTGTTCTTTATAGACTTTCTTTCTAACCCTATTTTCACCCCGCTCTCCGGCCTCCAAAACAGCAATTCACCTCTATTGAGGGAGAAACAGCATTGTAACCGGTTTTAGTTTTGTGTAGTCTGATAATTCAACAATCAGATTTAACCACAAAAAACTAAAAAAATGAAAAAAGTAATTTTAGTATTGGCCATGGCCGCCACCGGATATGCAGCAAATGCACAGGTAAGCGGCCAGAGTAAATGGGACGAAACCAAAGCAGGCAACGACAGGGTGAGCCTACAGCAGAAGCAGGATTTCGATAATGTAGAAATGACCAAGAGCAATCACATCATCACCTTCGCCGGACTACCACAGCTCACCAAACCAATCCGTGTAGTAGTAACCGATGCCCAGGGAAATATCGATATCGACCGCAAGATCAGCTCCGTAAGCAACACCATCGATATTCAAACCCTCAAGGAAAAATCCCTCTACTTCGTAACCCTGATGTATAAAAACCGGAGCAAAAAAGCGTTTGTGCTGAATATGTAAACCCCTGACCCCTGAAGGGGAACCATCGATTTTGCGGCTGATCTATATTTTAGCCATGATTTTCTTCTTAGCTGATTTTGTTTTACATAGAATAACTTAGTGTCAAAACGTTTTGTCTTGCTATATGTAACTCAGATTTTCTCATCCATCTCACTAAGCCTGAAAATCTCCTTCACCTTCACCCTCCCGTCTGTCTGTTGCAAGGTGCAGCATTCATTCTTTGGGTCATGCTCAAAGAATAGCACCCAGTCATTGGCAACTGCCTCCCGCAGCAGTTTGGCCTTTTCGTTCAGGGTATCCAGAGGGCGCATATCGTAGGCCATAACCCATGGCAGCGATACATGCGCACTGCTGGGTATAAGGTCGGCGCAGTAGAGCAGGGTAGTGCCGTTGCATTTCACTTGCGGCAGCATCATGTTATCGGTATGTCCGTTCACATGCCTTATGCGTATGTCCGGCAGCCACTCCTCGCCATCGGCCACATCTATAAACTTCAGCCTGCCGCTCTCTTCTATTGGTAGAATATTCTCTTTCAGAAAAGAAGCCCGCTCCCGCTCATTGGGTGCCAGTGCCGACTGCCAGTGCTTGCGGTTGCTCCAGTAGGTAGCGTTTTTAAAAGCAGGCACAAGTTTGCCATCCTGCCGTATTATAGACCCGCCGCAATGATCAAAATGCAGGTGGGTAAGAAACACATCGGTAATATCATCCATCGTGAAGCCATGCGCAGCAAGCCCTTTGGCAACACTGTCCTCCCCATGCGGATGAAAATGGCTGAAGAACTTTTCATCCTGCTTATCTCCGATGCCGTTGTCCACCAGTATCAGGTTATTGCCATGCTCTATCAGCAGGCAGCGCATAGCCCAGCTGCACATATTATCAGCATCGGCAGGGTTGGCCTTGTTCCACATAGTCTTGGGCACCACGCCAAACATAGCCCCGCCATCGAGCTTGAAATATCCTGCATTCACTGTGTATAGCCTCATCTGGTTCTGCGATTGTTTAATGAGGTAAAATTAGGTGATTTTACGGAAGAGGGTAAAGAAGGTTTTTGTGGTCCGGGTATTAGTGGTGCTATTGGGCTTCAGTGGCGGTGGCACCATTCAAGTGGGGATTGCTATCGCGCATAATCAAGGTCGTCTTTCCGACGAAGGAGGAATCTCCTGAACCCATGCACCCGCCATAACAGAGCACTGACACCAATTGCGGTAGCAAATAACGACCAAAATAGGTCAACTCGTTCTCTTTTATACCGCAAATGCTCCGCAAAAACGTTTATGTCCCAGGCAAATCAACTCGGTATATTATTTTCGATTTAATTTCTCTCATCAAGGCCAAAAGCCATAATAGTGCAAAGTCTCAGCCGTGTCTTAAAAACCACCATAGAAACAAAATCAGAACAGCAGATGCCGGACACTTCGGCATTTATGTGTTTTAGCGCAATCCCATTTCATTTTTGTAGCATGAATGTCCCGCACTTCCAGACAGATTGTTGTATAGTAAGCAAAAAAATATTGATTGAAGCAATCCATAAAACAAGACTTATCAGATAAGCTCTGTTTTTTGGGTTCAGAAATTTTTTCCCTTTTAAGGCAACCCTTTTATAATCATTAGCGTTTTAGTAGGTACGAAATAGTTATTTAAAAAATAGCTTCAGCAGTTAATTTCATAGTAACTTGTATATTGAATAAAAGTCTTTACACTTCATTGAATACTGAATTTTCGTTACTATTCAGCCCCTCTGGTTTTTGAGCGTTTTTTAGCAAAATCGAGAAAAAATGGTTGAGTTTTTCCGGCATTATTTTATTCTGTGCGACTCACGGAGGCTTCGTTTTGAAAATCA
>CAIVEH010000230.1 GCA_903904855.1 uncultured Bacteroidota bacterium
AAAATGGGAGTAATCTTTGATACCCTTATAAAAAGAATGGTCAAAAATGATCCAATACGCTTGTTATCAAAGGATTGATATTGCGACCTAAGTGCCTATACCTATAGAACTATACAGCCTTTCAACCGGCCTTATGACAAAATCATTAAAGTTACCTGATGATACCCCTGCTGAAAGTTCTTTAAACTTCAGCTATTGCAATGGTATCTATTGGCTAAATGATAAAACAGCACGTATTTGGCATGGCTATAAAGCCAATTAAGTAAGAGCTATGCCAGGTCGGATTATAAATATTTTTTTTATTTTTTAAAACCAATTAAATGACGAACCAAGTAATAAAGGCCTGGCATAAATTTTCTATGCTTATTGCGGTATTCCTTTTAGCAATTACTTTTTCGGGATGCGCCCAGCAAACCGATGAAAAGTACTTTCCATTTTTCGAAGATGGGAAATGGGGCTACCTGGATAATAAAGGTGTAAGAGTAATTGAACCGAAATTTGGAGGAGGAGGGGATTTCTTTGAAGGAAGAGCCATAATTGTTGAAAATGGCCATGGTGGCTATATAAACGGGAAAGGTGAGATTGTGGTCAAAACCGAATATGATGGCGTTAATCACTTTTCCGAAGGGCTTGCTTCAGTAATGCTGAATGATAAGTGGGGATTCATTGATAAACAAGGAAAAATGGTTATTCCCCCCAATTATGCAATTGCTCAGAAATTTAAAAATGGACGATCCAGAACGAAAATAAGCACAAGTCTTTTGATAAAATGGGGATACATTGATAAAACAGGTAAGGAGGTGATACCAGCCATTTATGAAGATGCAGCTGATTTCAGCGAAGGGCTGGCTATGGTAAGCATAAAAGGCAAGTTTGGCTATATTGATACAAATGGCAAGGTAGTTATTCCGGCCATTTATGAAATTGGGGCTATCGAAAAAATCAATGATATCCCGGTTTACAATACCGGTAATTTTCAGGAAGGGCTTGCTGCTGTTTCATTGGATGGTAAATTTGGTTTTATTAATACAAAAGGCGAGATAGTTATCAAGCCTCAGTATACTTATGTGGGTGGTTTTTCAGAAGGCCTTTCTGTATACGGTATTAATGAAAAATAAGGCTATATCGATAAGACAGGAAAGGTTGTTATAGAGGCAAAATTTGGCAATGCAGAATCATTTTTCGAAGGCCGGGCTGCGGTTAATACAGGTACAATATTAGATGGGTATTGGGGTTTTATAGATAATGCAGGTAAACTCATAATTCCCGCAGAATACCAGGGTGCAGTAACCCTTGACCCATTTCGTTTCAGAAATGGAATTGCACAAGTAAAATTTAAAGATGGCAAATGGGGATATATAAACAGAGACGGAAAAACACTCTGGAAAAAGAAGTAGATAACTTGATTGTTATTGGTTCAAAATCAATGATCATTAAGCTGGCAAACTATTTCACTATTGTCCTGTGTTTACTTGAACGATGGGTTTTACTTGTCACTATTTAATATTACGATTAAACCCACTTATTCTTAATAGCTATTTTCACTGCCTGAACCTTGGATGTAACGTGCAGTTTTTCGTAGATATTGGAGATGTGCGTTCTTACAGTAAACGGGCTGATAAATAATTCATCGGCAATTTTCTTATAGTCAAGGCCGCGTACCAGCCCCTTTAGTATATCCATCTCCCGGTCTGAGAGTGTCGTTTTTACACTTTCGCCCTCCCGTTTTGCACCGGTAAGCAGGTTGAGGGCTTTACGTGCTATACTGGGCGACATCGGGGCGCCTTGTTTTTCTATCACCTCCTTTATTGCATTGACAATTACATCTACCCGCTCTTCTTTAAGCAGGTAGCCATCTGCGCCTGCCTGTATGGCATCAAAAAGCTTGTCATCGTCATCGAAAACAGTAAGCATTATATATTTGATATGGTCGTAAAGGTTATGGCAATGCCGCACACATTCAATGCCATTCATTTCGGGCATATCAATATCCATCAGCACCAGCTGAGGATGTTTGTTTTCGGGCAATCTTTTCAACTGCTCCAGGAAATCATTGCCGTTCCTTGCCATCATCACAACCTCCACTTCACCTGAATAATTGATCTTTTCAGAGAGGGATAACCGGTTTTGAGAACGGTCATCAACAATTGCTATCTTATATGCCATTATACAAAAGTAAAAGTGGTTAATTACCGGTTCAATACCGCATCTGCCCTATTTTTAATAATCAGTACCCTTGACCCCTTGCCAATTACAGAGTTAATTTCGATGGTACTGCTTATATCAGCAGCCCTGTATTTCATGTTTTCAAGCCCGTTATGAAGTGATACATCCACACTGTTTACATCAAATCCTTTTCCATCATCAATAATGGAAATCCGGTACCTGCCTTCTGTGTTTTGAATATCTATACTGATATTCGATGCCTCTGCATATTTCAATGCATTGGCAATGGCTTCCTGGCAGATGCGGAAAAGATTCAACGCCTCGGATGGGCCAAGGATTATTTGCTCATTAATCTCTTCTCTGAATTTCAGAGCTATACCAGGGTAAACAAGGAACTGCCGCTGAACAAAAGCTTTCAGCTTGTCGGAGAATTCCTCCAGTGAGATTTGTTCTTTACTGAGCGCCCATATGGTTTCGCGCAGTGTTGCAATTATATCCCTTGCAGTATTATTTACAAACTGTAGTTTCTCGGCCTTTTCACCTTCACTTATCACCTTCAGGGGATGTGCAACCCACTCAATATTATTGCTTATCAGGCTTAGTTGTGTGCCAACGGTATCGTGCAGGTCGCGCGAAATACGTTCGCGTTCCAATTGAATCTTTTTGCTCAGTTCCATTGCCCTGATCTGCTTTCTGTGCCTTTGCTTTTGAATCCAGATTATAATACCAGCAATGCAGCAAACAAAAAACAGTATTGCAAGCAATCTGAACCACCATTGCTGCCAATAGGGAGGCACAATTGTAATGGATATACAGGTAGGATTTTCCTGCCAAAGCCCGTCATTGTTTGAAGCCTTTACTTTAAAAGTATAATTGCCCGGTGGTATTGCTGCATACCGTGCGAAACGTTTGTCGCCAGCTTTTATCCAGTCTTTATCCAGGTCCTCCATCATATAGGCATACTCGTTTTTCCTGGGGTTGGTGAATTCCAAAGCAGCAAATTCAAAACTCAGACTGTTATCGGTATAGGGTAGGGTGAGTTCATGGATATTCCAATAGGCAGATTTTGTTTTTAATGGTTCGTCAAATAATTTTATCGTGGTAATTCTTACTTCCGGAATTACTGGGTTATCCTGAATATCGTGCGGATAAAATGCATTAACACCATTTATGCCGCCAAAAAAAAACATTCCGTCTTCAGACTTGAAATAGGAATTTGTATTGAATTCGCTCGATTGCAAGCCATCTTCTTTAAAGTAATGCCTGAACTTTTTTTCTTTCACCAGATAAACACTCAGGCCTTTGTTGTGGCTGAACCACATATTGCCGTCATTATCGCGCAGCAGCCCATAAACAAACTGGTTTGCCAACACTTTATTGGCTTCAGAAAAGTATTGAACTATTTTTCTTCCGGCATTCATTACATATATCCCTTTTACTGTGCCTACCCAAAGATTGCCATCAATATCTTTATTGATTGTTTTCACCTGCACATTCTCCGGCAAATTCACTTTTGTCCATTCCGTACCATTAAAAAAATAAAGGCAATTCATGGTTCCGACCCATAGGTTACCTTTCTCATCTTCGTAGCAACAATTAATAGTTTCTCCTGCGAAATGATGCAGCAATGTTGGCTTTATATCTATGCTGAAAGGCTCAGTAAGGTAAAGAAGGAATTCTCCAACATTAGTAATTATTCTTCTTTTACTATCCCTGATGCATAAAGGGTACATGGTTGGCATCTGAGCAAGGCCGGGCAGCAATGGCTCCAAAAGTGGTGTAATTAACTTACGGGCGCCGGTCGCGCTATTATAAGTGAAGATTCTATTGTATGAATCGCAATGCAACACAAAATCATTGCTATGCAGGTGGCAAACAGCATAAACATTGTTTACATTCCCAAGTTTTGGTTCAATGAATGCAAGGTTCTTTACAAAACCTTTTTCCCTGTCGAAAATATCCATGCCATTCCCAAAATAGCCAACATAAATGTTTTGAGAATCGGCAAAAATGCATTTTACCACGTTGCTGATTTCGCTATGCGAATTATAGGCATGGAAATTTTTGTAGGGGTAATTAATTTTTTTTAGCCCATCACCGTTAGTACCAATCCATAAGTTCTTTGAACAATCCCTGAACAGGCAGCGTGCAAATGCGTATTTATTCTTTTGCTGGGTATCAAATGAACGAATACACTTTATAATTTTATTTGATATGATATTATAATAGTAAAGCCCATTATAGCATGCCAGAATTATCTGATCTCCTGATCCGGCAATCATATCTACAATTAATTCTGAATTGTTGTTGTCCAGTTTAACTGGAATATTTGTATACCTGAGTGTATGCTTTTTAAAAATGGTCAGGCTACGGTCGCCACCCGCCAGCACCTCGGAATCGTTCAAATTCAATAGTGACACTAATGACCTGTCATCGCCAATATGGGATATAGCATTGTCGGCAATATTGAAAATATAGGATCCGTTATCTGAGCACAGCCAGATCTGGTTATTGAGAATAAAACCCGTTAACCAGGTTTTTTGCAGGCTGAGATCAACGCCAGAGGCGTAACGGATAATCGTTGATTTCTTTGATTTTTTATCAACTGTGACCAGGCCGCAATTAGAAAGGCCAACCCAGATATATTGATCATCTTCACCAAAGATTGTATTGAAATTTTCTGTTGGTAATGCGGGTTCATAGGTGAAAATTGTAGTAAAATTATCCGTCAGATCATTATAAAGACTGATTCCATTCCAGCACACGATCCAGAGTTTGCCATCTTTAGCTTTATAAAACCGGTGGTCCCTGTTGCCACATATACTGTTTGAATCGTGCGGATTATTTTTATATACCTTGAAATTATACCCGTCAAACCGGCACAACCCATCCGATGTGCTTACCCACAGAAAACCATTCCGGTCCTGGGTTATATCCCAAATACTGCTTTGCGGCAGTCCATAATCTACGCCATAGGAAGTCACCTGGTAATTGTCTTGCGCGACAACCACCTGGCTCAGACACTGCAGCAGGATGACGATAAATAAAAACCGCATTTTATAAAATTAGTTTTAATCTTCTATTATTCGAATGGATACAAAAATATAAGCGACAAAGAGATATTAAAATACAGCAAATGCAGTATTGCTGTACCCTTTACACTAAAATACTTTTGTATCCTAAAACAAAACTAAAATGAAACGAAATAGCTACGCATTAATTGCTGCTGGTTTGCTACTGCTTTCCGGCAATGACTTGAACGCCCAAAGCTGGCGCGGAAAACACAATGGTCTGGAGAGCGGGATATCTGCCAATATTGTGTATGGTGAAGGTACCAATATTCTTGTCGGTAATTCGGCAATGTTTAGCGGTCACCCTATGTATTACACCCCAGACTCTTCTACTCTTTTCAATTATACCTCATCGTCGTTGGGAGCTGTTGCTGCTATTGAATCGCAAGTAGTAAAATGTATGGGTCATCTTTTTGTGGGCAGTTCGGCTGGAATATATAAAAGCAATGACATGGGCCATACCTGGTCTATTGCTGGTACATCAGTTACAGATAATCTTGCAGCATATAGTATGTACTCACTTAATGATACTTTATATGCCGGAAATACGTTGGGCGCTTATTTCTCAACTGATACTGGTCTGACTTGGACTGCTATACCAGGATATACTGGTTCTATGCCTGTATCATTTTTAAGAACAGGCAATATTTTATTTGTAGGCGGAACTTCTACACTTCAATATACTACAGACTGGGGCACTACCTGGCAAAATGTGACATCTCCTTCTTCAATTGTCAGCGCTTCAGTACCGGGTTTGGCGAAATTGGGATCCAATGTATATGCTGCTACCAATAACGGCATTTATCAGACGACAGATAACGGCCATACCTGGACAAGGGTAATAGCCAAGGTGTTTTCCTGCATCAAAACGGTTGATACCTCGATACTTGCAGGTACTGCAACTAACGGGTTATATCAGTCTGACCATAGTGGAACAACATGGACTGCCATCAATACCGGCCTGCCTTATACTGGGGTAGCTACTTACAATGAAATTAATTCAATTAGTTGCAACGACAACTTTATTATGTGCCTGGCGAGTGGCGACAGTGTTATGTATGTTATAGGATACAGTGATCTCGGGCTTCATGCTACTCCCACTACTACCCAAGTAACTAAAATGGAGCAACAACAACCTGAAGTATCCATTTTCCCCAATCCGGCTATGAATTTACTGACTATATCTACATTGAATATTCAAAATGAAAAAATGACAATTAACATGTATGATATTACCGGGCGGGTAATGAAAACATTTGCCTGCGATGCGGCATCACGCACTAATCTGGATGTAAGCTATTTACCTGAAGGAGTATATTATGTGCAAATGCATGCGGGCAGTTTCTCATCTGTAAAGAAGATAGTTATAGCCAGATAATAGTATACAGAGTTAAATATTCCGGGTATTCCGGTTCACCAATTCAAATAAAATAAAAAAAATAAATATGAAACAGTACATCTTATTGGCAGCAGCGGCAGTACTAATAGCTCCTTCCTGCAAAAAATCAAGTTCTTCCACACCAGCGCCATCTTCATCTATACCTTCTAATGGTTGGAAATTAGGTACCACTACTTATTCTACAGTGCTTACAAACCGCCTTGCAAGTATTAATGAACTAAGCGCATTTGATGGCACGCCGTCTGGCAGTACTCCTGCTGTAAATACATTGAATGTGTATTTTTCTGCGTTACCAAGCACTGGCGGAACTTTCCATATCGTCAGTTATCCTGCAACGCTCGCCTCCAACGAGATTGGTATTGCTGCCGCTACCTATTCTCCCGGTGCAGATTACGTTACAACAGGCCATGATGGAATTGATGCTACGGTAACCGTTACGGGCGGAAAAATTAAAGTGGTTATCCCATCGGTTTGGGTGAAAAATACTTCGGCAGGAGACAGCCTGAAACTGACAGGAACCCTCGTGGAACAATAACAGATTTTGAATTATTATTCACTTTACAAGAGGCTACTGAATCATTCGGAAGCCTCTTGTTCTTTTTATTGCTTTAAACCAGATCCAGGTCTGAAAAAGTAGAAATCCGGATTAGGGTTACAACTTGAAATATCCGCTTTGAATTTTGCATTATACTACATATGCTGTATTGTATTGGTTGGTAGCTGAGGGTACTTTTGAACTGCAAATTCATCAGATCATATAAATAAAAAAACATGAGCTCAAAATTAACCGCACGTATCAGGAAGTGCTTTATTATAGGTATTATTATGATTGCTTTTTCCGGCATAGCATTAGCCGACAGCAACCTGGAGCTTGTAAATGCTGTAAAGGCACATAATATAGCTGCAATGAAAGCAGCAATTGCCAATGGCGCCAACGTAAATAATCCCGATGAAGGGGGAAGTTCTCCCATTTTTGGTGCTGTATGGTGGCCCGATGCCGTGAAGACATTAATTGATGCCAGGGCAGATGTAAACCTAAAAAATAAAGTCGGTTCTACTCCACTAATGTCGGCAGCAATGCAGGGCGAGACAGAATCGGTAAAATTACTTATTGCTGCGGGTGCAGATGTAAAAGCTGTTAATAATGACGGAATGTCGGTACTCTGGCTCGCATGCATAAATAGTTCGCAGGCAGCTACTTTAAAGGCACTTGTGGATGCAGGTGCAGACCCAAATGCCAAAGACATATCAGGGATGACATGCTTATATACACTGGTTCAGGGAGGCAAAACACCTTTAGAGCGGGTGACTACCGTAAAATCTCAGGCCCCCTATTTTGCTAAAGCCGGATTGGTCCTGAACGCCCGATATACAGATCCGAAGGAAAGCGATTATTCATCTATTGGCGATATGGTAACAGTGCTGGTTAATGCGAAAGCTGATGTGAATGCTACCATAGCTCCAGCCAATATCAATGCTATAATGATGGCAGCTAAAAATGGCAGGAATGATGCAGTAATTGCGTTGATGAAAGCTGGGGCGAAAATCAACGAAAAGTCGATAAATGGCTGGAATGCATTATGGCTGGCTGCTGATAACCTCAGTTGTGAAGAAGCTGCCCTGGCGCTGATAAAAGCCGGAGCTGATGTAAATACAACTGTTGCTATTGGGCCATTGATGCAGAAGAATGGTATAAAGGCGAAGGCGGTACACGTTAAGAATTATCATGGAGGATCTATAGATCTTGACCTTACGTCGGAAATGCATGATGTTACGGTGTTGATGGTGGCTGCTAAAGAAGGCAGCACTAAACTGGTGAAAGCCCTTATAGATGCTAAAGCTGACCTGACTCCTATATGCGAAGGGACTGCTATGTAGAAAAGCGTAGTGCAGTATATGTGGGTTCTGTATCACATAAAATTAGGTTTTTCGTTTGATAAAACAAAATAATCTCAGACTGCTATATGCGGTCATTTTAATTATT
>CAIVEH010000231.1 GCA_903904855.1 uncultured Bacteroidota bacterium
AATGTGACTGGAGTTCAGACGTGTGCCTCTTCCGATCTATTCTCAAGCTCAATATCAATTACCAACCTACTCCCCTTTAGGGGCCGGGGGTATTAAGTCCACATGTAAATAAATATCAACACAAAGCCTATAACACCAGCAAAGAAGTAAGCAGCATAATTCTGCAACTTACCTGATTGAATACCTTTTATAAGGAATGATATTTTGCCAGTAATGTTAGCCAACAGGTTCATGAATCCATCAACAATGTTGCGGTCTATCCATGCTGCGGGGCGGCCAATAAGGTTGAAAATTACTTTTTTGGTGATGAAGAAGTAAATTTCATCAATGTAGAATTTGTGGTAGGCGCCCTGGTAGAGGCCACTGAGGCCATTGGCCATTTTCTGAGGCTTGCTGTTTTCGGTTTTATAGAACGACCATGCTATAATGATACCCAGTGTGGCCAATAAAACCGGTGCAATAGAGAACGTGGGGTGAAACTCGGTGGGCAGGAATTTGCCGTCACTGGTAACCAACTTTCCAAAAGGTATAAACCCGGCAGCAACGGACATGATGCCCAGAATGAGTAAAGGAATCAACATTGTTCCAGGTGCTTCGCCATGGTGTGCATCGTGATGACTATCGCCATGCGCATGGTAATCTTTGCTCCAGAAGATATTGAAATAAAGACGGAACATATAGAAGGCGGTTATAGCTGCGGTGAGAATAGCTATGCCGAAAATGGCTTTATTGCTATTGAATGCTGCCTGCAGGATCTCTTCTTTACTGAAGAAACCGGCGAATGGAGGAATACCGGCAATGGCCAGGCAGGCAACCAGGAAAGTAAGATGGGTTATTGGCATCAGCTTACGGAGGCCACCCATGTCTTTCATTTCGTTACTGTGCACATAGTGAATTACAGAACCTGCACCCAGGAATAACAATGCTTTGAACATAGCATGAGTAAACAGGTGGAACATAGAGGCCATGTAGCCAAGGCCATTCTCACCACCGTAGCGTGAAACACCAAGGGAGAACATCATGTAGCCAATCTGCGACATGGTGGAGTAAGCCAGAACACGCTTGATATCGGTTTGGGTGCAGGCAATAATAGCTGCAATAAAGGAAGAAGTTACACCCACCCACATAACCACATCGAGCGCAGGTGGGCAGGAGATTGCATAAATTGGGAATAACCGTGCCACCAGGAATACTCCTGCAACAACCATGGTTGCAGCATGGATCAATGCCGAAACAGGTGTAGGGCCTTCCATTGCGTCGGGCAGCCAGATGTGCAATGGGAACATAGCTGATTTGCCCGCACCACCAATGAATACCAGAACGAGCCCCCATGTGAGTGCAGAACAACCCAGGAATGAAGCTGCGACAATAGTATGTAATTGGTCGGTTGGAGTGGTTAACCTTGTAATCAGAGTCTGGAAATCAAGGGTGCCGGCATAGTAAGAAAGAATCAGGATACCGATCAGGAAACCAAGATCGGCAAAGCGGGTAACGATGAATGCCTTTTTGGAAGCGGCCACTGCAGAAGGTTTATCGAAATAGTAACCAATGAGCAGGTAAGAGGATACACCCACAAGTTCCCAGAAAATATAGATCTGGAAAATATTGGACGACATTACCAGGCCAAGCATTGAAAAAGTAAACAAACCAAGGAAAGAATAATAAGTAGCATAGCGCTCTTCGCCTTTCATATAGCCGAGACTATAAAAATGAACCATGAGTGATATCAAAGTAACTACTACCAGCATCATAACAGAAATAGGATCAAGAATAATACCCATATCAATTGATACTGTGGGGGTAAACTGGAGCCAGGTCATTTTGAAAGGGATAATTTGTTGGTATACCTCGCCTACCTTACCCACCACGAAAAAATAATCGTATGCTACTGTGGCTGATAAAATAAAAGCGGTCAACAACGAAAGTGTTCCCAATGCACCGCATAACGAAGGGAAATATTTCCGGCCTACCAGCGCTATGAGCACAAAAGTGAGCAGCGGTAAAAGCGGTATCAGTATGATTAAAGATGTACTCAGCATATCTCTTAAAATTTCATTACATCAGTCTCTTCCACATCAATGGTTTTATGATTGCGGTAGAGGTTGATAATTATTGCAATAGCCACCGCAGCTTCAGCAGCGGCGATGGTGATTATAAAAATGGTAAAGAATAATCCGTCGAGCTTGTCGGCATAAAGAAACTTATTGAATGCAACGAAGTTGATATTGACACTGTTCAGGATCAGCTCAACAGACATAAGCATTGTAATCAGGTTTCTGCGGGTAAGAAATCCGTATACGCCAATGAAAAACAAGGCGCAGCTTACAAACAGAAAATGAAATAGTCCTATATTGTTCATTTATAGTTCAATTTGGGTATTAGCTAAAAGCGGTTCGGAATTTTTGGATTCATCAACACTATCATCCTCAGGTTTTTCGGCCAAAATTTCATGTGGTGGAATCTTCACTTTTATAGCAATAACTATACAACCTATCATAGCTGCCAGCAATAATATACTCACTACTTCGAAAGGCAAAATATACCCATGATCTGTAGTGCTGAGCATCTGAGCCCCAATATTTCCTGCGTTTGGTTCAATGGCAGGTTTGCCTGAGGTAGTAAAGGTGTACTGACTAATGTAAAACATAGTGAGTATGCAACCGAATGCTGCGGCCACGGCTGAAAAAATGGCCCTGATCCAATGTGGCCTTTTCATATCTTCTCCTGAACCATGAGTAAGGAAAATGGAGAAAATAATCAGTACCACAATACCGCCTACATAAACGATAACCTGAACAGCGCCAATAAATTCGTAATCGAGATAAAAATACAGACCGGCAATACCTACCAGTGAAAATAAGAGGAAAACCGCCGAGCGGAAAATCTTCAGAGATGTTACCGCCATCAGAGCGCCACCGATGATGCTGGCTGCTAACAGATAAAATATAATTGTTGATGCATTCATTATTCTACGCCCTCCATGATTTTTGATCCTGGTTTATTCAGCACTTTCTTTAATTGTTTCTTATCGTATACGCTATGCTCAAAAGTCTGCGCCATCTTAATTGCATCAGATGGACAGGCTACCACACAAAGGTTGCACATGGTGCAGAGCTCCAGATGGTAAACAAAAGTGTCAATTGCCTTTTTCTTTTTGCCATCGGGTTGTGGTTCCTGCTTTGTGATGATCTTGATAGTACCATTAGGGCAGGCTATTTCGCAGGCCTGGCAACCGGTGCAACGATGCTCATTATTTTCATCATGAGGCATCACTACTTCACCCTTGAACCGATCGAACATAGTAAGAGTAGCCCTGTTATCGGGGTACTCCTCCGTTTTTATTTCTTTCCGGGCATGTGTAAAATAATACCCGGTAGTCTTCATGCCTGTCAGCAAGGAGCGAACACCCTTATAAACTGTCCGGAAGTATTCTGTTAAAAACATCAATAAGTATTTTAAAGTTTTTTCACTTTTCTTATTCAAAATTACATTACTACTTCACTCATACTGATTTTCATTCCAAAGCTGAAAATCCAATTCCTACGTACTCCCCTTTAGGGGTAAGGGGTTAAAAATGCCACCCCATAATCGCCATCACAGTTACCAGAATGGTATTAACCATACTTATTGGCAACAGGTATTTCCATTCCAAAGTCAACAACTGATCAACACGCAGGCGGGGGAAAGTCCACCTGAACTGCATGATGATAAATATTATAAAGAAAGTTTTGCCTAAAAACCACAATGAAGAGGGAACAAAATCCATAATATGGTTAAAGGCCTCCCAATGCCCTATATGGAATGGCATCCAGCCACCCAGAAACAATGTAGCAGCAATGGCAGAAACAATAAACAGGTTGATATACTCAGCCAGCAGGAACATGGCAAACTTCATACCTGCATATTCGGTATGGAATCCTGCAGTCAGCTCCTGTTCTGCTTCTGCAAGATCGAAAGGCGCACGGTTGATTTCGGCAGTGGAAGCAATGACAAAGATTACAAATGAGATAATAACTGGAATATGCCCTCTTATTATCCACCAGCCGGTTTCCTGACTCATCACGATATCGCTCATTTTGAGGCTGCCGGTAAGAATAACTATTGAGATAAGAGAAAGCCCAACTGAAAGTTCATAACTAACTATCTGGGCACCACTGCGCATAGCGCCCAGCAGGGAGTACTTATTGTAGCTGCTCCAACCCGCCATAAGTATTCCAATTACTGCCAGGGAGGAGATGGCTGAAACATACAACACCCCGATATTGATGTCCCATATCTGGAAATCCTTAGCGAAGGCAATAGGCGCCAGAACCAGCATACAGGTAACCACCATTATTACAGGGGCCAGATTGAACAGGAATTTATCTGATCCCGTAGGAGTAAGACCTTCTTTCATTACCAGCTTAACAGTATCGGCAACAATCTGAAGCGAGCCATAGGGGCCTACCCTGTTGGGGCCGTATCTCATTTGCATAAATCCGGCAACCTTGCGCTCCATATAACCCAGAATGAAACACAACGGAACCAGGAACAGGAGCAGGCAAATGCCCACAATAACCATTTCGATGGACTTTGCCAGCAGTTCATTGGGTATTGTACTTACCAGCCAGTGATGAATGCCACTCGCTATTGATGAAAAGCTTATTGTAAGAAGTATATTCAAGTTGTGTCTATTTAATAATAATCAATCAGTTTCATAAAATTATAAACCTATCGCTTTTGTTCTTTTATAAATTTCTTTCAATGGCAATGAAATCTCTATTGAATCAAGTCGCAGCAAATCATTAATATCCTTATATTCCCTTAATACCCAAAAGCCATTTTTGTCAAGATGAAATGCTTCAATACTTATTGAATCAGGCTCAACCAATACATATTCTTTCAAAGTAGGAATGTCACGGTACAAATTAAATTTTCCACTCCGGTCGTAATTTCTGGTTGAAGTAGAGAGTACCTCAAAAATAATTACCGGATTTAGTACATTATATTCATCATTATTCAGTGTAATAGGCTCTCCGCAAATAACAGTAATATCCGGATAGGTTACAAGTGTATTCTTTTCAATATAGATACTTGTATCACCGTTATATGGCTGGCATGGACTATTTTCTAAATTAGCGTCTAAAGATGACAATATATTCTTTTTGACAATGTTGTGTGAAATTTTTGCACCAGCCATAGCAAATATCTCTCCTTTATAAAACTCATGTTTTATATCAGACTCCCTTTCCATTTCTAAATATTCCTCAAGAGAATATTTCCTTTTTCCATAAGCTTCTACTGGCTCGTTCACTTCCATTTTTATATAATTCAATAACTAAAAATCATAAATATTCCAATCCTTATTTATTAACTATTCTATTACCTGTCCACATCTGGTATAATCAAATCTATAGTCGACATAATCGCCACCAGATCTCCTATTTTGTAGCCCCTGGCAATATGGTCGAGGGCTGAAAGATTGGAGAAATTTGGCGACCTGTACTTGATCCGGTAAGGTGAGGCTGCCCCATCACTTACTATAAATACGCCCAATTCTCCCCGAGCGGTTTCTACCCTCTGGTAAAACTCACCTTTCGGCAATTTGAGCACCATCTTAGTCTTTGCCTGGAAATCTCCTTCCGGAATATTATCAATCAGTTGTTCAATTATTGATACAGATTGTTTCATTTCGTGCATACGCACCATGTAGCGCGAAAAGCAGTCGCCTTCCTTACCGAGTACTTCGTCAAACTGCACCTTATCATATCCATCATACGGGAACCACTTACGCACATCACAACTAACGCCCGAACCTCTTGCCATTGGCCCAGTGCATCCAAATGATATTGCATCTTCAGCCGATAAAAACCCAACATTTTTATTCCTGTTTTCAAATATCACATTGCCGGTCAACACATCATCATATTCCTGAAACTTAGACTTGATCTGTTTCAGCACATCGTTTGTTCTTTTCTGGAAATTGGGATGTATATCGGTCATAATACCACCCGGCACACAAAAATTCTGTGTAAGACGTGCACCGCAGGTTTCTTCCATTATCTCCAAGATGGCCTCACGCTCGCGGAATGCATAGAAAAACGGCGATACTGCTCCAAGGTCGAGCCCGGTACATCCCCACCACAACTGGTGAGATGCAAGACGGGTGAGCTCAGCAAGTATTACCCTTATCATCTGGGCCCTTGGCGGCGCTTCGATCTGCAACCCCTTCTCAACACACAATGCGCAAGCCTGATTGTTGATATGGGCACTGAGGTAATCCATACGGCTGGTGGCATAGATAAAGTTGCGGTAAGAAAGACTTTCCGACATCTTCTCAATAGAGCGATGAATATAGCCTAGGTGAGGCTGCACCTTTTTGATCGTTTCACCATCGAGCCATACCTTTAAATGAAGCACACCATGTGTAGACGGGTGCTGCGGCCCAATGTTTATAACGAATTCCCCTTCTTCAGTAACAATATCTTCTCCCAGCAAACTCATATTGTAATCATATTTTCATCAACATAATTTTTTCTCAATGGATACCCATCCCAATTCTCATCCAGCAACAATCTGCGCATATCGGGATGGTTCTTAAAATTAACCCCGAACAAATCATAAACCTCACGCTCATGAAAATTGGCAGTCTGGTAAATATCACATATCGTTTCAATTTCCGGTTTTACAACATCTGCTATTTTGGCTTTAATAACCACAATGTGTTTATGAGTTTTAGAGAGCAAATGGTATACCATCATCAGATTCGTTTTCCAATCAATGCAGGTAAGACAAAACAGGAAATCAAACTTCAACGCATCATCCTGACGAAGTGACTGAACTATTGGCCTGAGTTCGGTTGAAGCAATAAGTACATTTAAGAATTCCCCCGTTTCATCGTATGTAACGGATGGGAAAAGAGCACTAATATATTGTTTTAGTTCTTCGTTGGTCATTTGATGCTCTCTTTTGATTTCCCGAAATATGTTTCGTGCTTAATTTTTTCCTGCAAAGTGATCATTGAGTGCAGAAGTGCCTCCGGCCTTGGCGGACAACCGGGCACATAAACATCAACAGGAATTATATGATCCACCCCTTTTACAACTGAATAGGTATTATAAAAAAACGGACCACCGGATATGGTACATGCACCCATCGCAATCACATATTTCGGATCGGGCATCTGATCATACAAACGTTTGAGTACAGGCGCCATTTTCATAACAATAGTTCCGGCCACAATAATCAGGTCGGCCTGCCTTGGAGAGGCCCTTGCAACTTCAAACCCAAACCTTGACCAGTCGTACTTGGCATCGGCAGCGCTCATCATTTCGATAGCACAACAACTGGTACCAAAAACCAGTGGCCAAAGCGAATTTGACCTTGCCCAGTTGATCAGATCATCCAGTTTTGAAACCAGAATACCCCCGTCGGGAGTTTCATGCAGTTGTGCCGGAAATATTAATTTATCAGTTTCTGCCATTATTTTTTGTATAAAATCTGTTCAATCAAGTCAATAAAATCCTTTGCAGGTGCAAATAAAGGCAATACATCTTCTTCTTCATAATCGCAGTAATCTTCATAGTCTCCACTTTGTCTGAGACTGAAAATTTCAGTATAAAAATCACCCAATACCTCATTAACAATTCCAGTTTTTACAAAATGCAGACTAAACATTTGTTTAGCACCTGCATGAGTCTTGGTATAGATTTCTTTACTAGCAAGCACTGCACTAACAGCATAAAAACAAGCATAATAAAGACGGTTCACTGCTACATTCCAAAGCTCATTTTTAAGTTGGACCTCTGCCTCAGCAAAAGTTTCTCTCCCTTTGTCGAACCTGTATTTTATTAATTCCTTATTTTCCTGTGGGGTCATAAAACAATCCCTTCTTTATTTACATTTTCATAGTAAGGAGTAACTCTGTGATTTGCCCATCCCCTTTTGGTATAAACAACAGGGCTTATTATAGTATCTGTTTCAATTTCTAACCTGCAAATAGGATAAGTAATCTTTATTTTTTCATCCCTAAAAACTTTATCTTTTTCGGAATCAATAAGTATCAAAATGTCTATATCCGAATCCTCTCTTTCCTCGCCACGAGCATAAGACCCATACAATATTACAGTGGCTCCAGGTTCCGTTTGAAGAACAGAATCTTTTATCCTTTGCAATATGTACTTTTTGTCTGTCATATTACATCCACTTCAAAGCTCCTTTTTTCCAGGCATAAAGCAGACCCATAAAAAGGATAAACATGAAAATAATAATTTCCACAAGCCCCACCATGCCGATTTTCTTTACAGCCACTGCCCATGGATACATAAATACCAGTTCCACATCAAATATCAGGAAAATAAGTGCAAAAAGGTAATAACCTACATTAAATTGTATCCATGAAGTGCCGGTAGTAGGTATTCCACACTCATAAGGCTCGCCTTTTACCGTATTTTTTGAGGATTTTGCAAACCATTTGGATATTAAAATGCCGCCCACCGAGAAAGCCAGTCCGACAATTAACAATAGTATTAACGCTGATGATCCCATGTTACTTCAATTCGGGTACAAAGTACATCATTTATGCAATCTGCAAAAGATGATGATGGTCATATTTTATTCTGACAATTATCACCGATAAATGTTGAAATAAATTTACTTTTGCCACGTTTTTCCTACTTTTAAAAAAAATAAAAAACTATGGCAATCAAAATCACTGACGAGTGTATTAATTGTGGCGCTTGCGAGCCTGAATGTCCTAATGGGGCGATATATGCTGGTGGCGATGAGTGGCGTTTTTCTTACAAAACCTCGCTATCCGGAACTTTTGTGGCTAAGAGCGGACTGTCATCGGATGTGGATGCAGGCCACGAAGCTGTATCGAACGATGTATATTATATTGTAACTGATAAATGTACAGAGTGTGTTGGTTTTCATGAAGAGCCACAGTGTGCGTCTGTTTGCCCGGTTGATTGCTGTCTGCCTGATGAAGATAATGTTGAGTCAAAAGAAGAACTGGAAGCAAAAATGCATTCTCTGCATCCATAAATTCCATTCCTTTTTTAAAGGCCGTCCTCTTTTGAGGATAAAATAATTAAGTCAAATAAAAACTTCAATTGAAATAGGTGTTAATCCATTGATATTGAGGATAATTGCTATTATAGTATATTTTATTTGCCTGCTTAAGAAATTAATTAATTACGCTGCCTGTGTATTGAACTACTTTGCTCATTATATGGATGGCATTAAATATTGATTAAAATAATGGAATCTATTGTAGAACAAAATGTGGGTCATGATACAACCCTCATTGAAGCAGAAAGCATTGTAATCAGGTTTTCCGGCGACTCAGGCGATGGCATGCAGCTAACCGGTACCCAGTTTACCGATACAGCGGCCTTTTTTGGCAATGACCTTAGTACATTCCCTGAATTTCCTGCCGAAATCCGCGCCCCGATAGGTACAACTGCCGGTGTATCTGGTTTTCAGGTTAATTTCGGCAGTAAAGAAATATTTACTCCCGGAGATGAGTATGATGTGCTTGTAGCTATGAACGCTGCAGCATTGAAGGTGGATCTGCCAAGATTGAAAAAAGGTGGTATAATAATTACCAACACTGCTGGTTTTGATAAGAAAAACCTTGGGCTTGCCGGTTATCCGGATGGCGCAAACCCACTTGAGGATGGCACACTGGAGAATTATACCGTTCATAAAATGGACGTTACAAAACTCACTAAGGAATGTCTTGCCGGTTCAGGATTGGGCATGAAGGAGATAGAGCGTTCCAAAAATATGTTTGTGCTGGGTCTGCTTTTCTGGATGTTTGACGAGCCAATGGATTATACCATCAACTTCATCAATGAGAAATTTGCCAAAAAACAGGATATAGCAGATGCGAATATAAAAACACTGAAGGCCGGCTGGAATTTTGGTGACCATACCGAAATTTTCACTACCCGTTTTCATGTTGCCCCTGCAAAATTGCCCAAAGGCACCTACAGAAATATTTCCGGCAACCATGCAACAGCCATCGGCCTTGTAGCTGCTGCCGAAATGAGCGGATTGCCTCTTTATCTGGGTTCTTACCCTATTACACCTGCTTCGGATGTACTGCACGAACTATCCAAGTATAAGACCAGCAATGTAAAAACTTTCCAGGCCGAAGATGAGATCGCAGCAATTTGTGCTGCAATTGGCGCATCTTACGGCGGTGGTCTTGGTGTTACTACAACGTCGGGCCCCGGAATGTCGCTGAAAACCGAGGCATTGGGACTTGCCACAATTCTGGAAATACCACTGATCGTTGTTAATGTGCAGCGTGGCGGGCCATCAACAGGCTTACCAACCAAAACAGAACAATCGGATCTGCTGCAGGCAATGTATGGCCGGCATGGCGAAGGCCCGTTGCCGATCGTAGCAGCCTGCTCACCAGCTGATTGTTTCAATACTGTGCTGGAAGCCGCCCGCATAGCGGTAGAACATATGACCCCGGTTATTTGTCTCACAGATGGTTACATAGCTAATGGATCAGAACCATGGCGCTTCCCTACCAAGGATCAGCTGGCTCCTATAAATGTAACTTTTGCTACAGAACCTAACGGGCCTAATGGCACTTTCCTGCCTTATAAGCGCGATGAAAAATTATCGCGCCCATGGGCCATACCCGGCACTAAAGGATTGATGCACCGTATTGGCGGCCTTGAAAAGGCACAGGAAACAGGTAATGTTTCTTATGACGCTAAGAACCACGGAGCTATGACCAAACTGCGTGCAGAAAAAATTGAAAAAATCGCTGACTATATTCCATTGGCGGCACCAGACAGCGGTAAATCTACAGGTAAACTGGCTGTTCTGGGCTGGGGATCTACTTCAGGTTCCATTAAAACTGCTGTGCGTGAATTACTTGAAGAAGGCCATGATGTAGCCCATATTCATTTACGCCACCTGAACCCGTTCCCTAAAAACCTGGGCGAATTGCTGAGCGGTTATGAGCATGTGCTGATTCCGGAAATGAACTGCGGACAGTTGCTGCAACTCATCAGGGCAAAATACCTGGTACCCGCAATCGGATTCTCCAAAGTACAGGGATTGCCATTTACAACCAGCGAACTGAAAAACAAAATTCTTGAAATCCTTAAATAATAATTCATAATGACTACTATAACAGAACAGGAAGTGGCTCCAAAACTGACGGCAAAGGATTTCGCATCTAACCAGGAAGTGAAATGGTGCCCCGGCTGTGGCGACTATTCCATATTGAAGCAGGTACAAACAGTATTCCCTGATTTCGGTATACCAAAAGAAGATATCGTTTTCATTTCTGGGATTGGTTGTGCGGCACGTTTCACTTATTACATGGATACCTATGGTATGCATAGTATTCATGGCAGGGCGGCAGCAATTGCTTCAGGACTTAAGGGGCTGAACCCGAAATTAAGTGTTTGGGTAGTGTCGGGCGATGGTGATGCATTCTCAATTGGTGGTAATCACTTTATCCACCTGATGCGTAAAAATTTCGACCTTAATTACCTTGTTTTCAATAACCAGATTTACGGACTGACAAAGGGACAATATTCACCAACATCTGAAAAAGGAAAGGTGGCCAAATCAACTCCTTACGGATCAGTAGAAGAACCATTCAATCCAAGTGAACTGGCCCTGGGCGCAAAATGTAGTTTTGTTTCGCGCAGCCTGGACCGCGACCCAAAACATATGCAGATGGTGCTGAAACGCGCCCATGAGCATAAGGGGACTTCGTTTGTAGAGATATACCAGAATTGTACCGTATTTAATGACGGCGCTTTCTTTGCGTATTCGGAAAAGGAAACCAAGCAGGAACAATCCATTTATCTGGAGCATGGAAAACCATTACTGTTCAGCAACGGAACCAAGGGAATAAAGCTGGACGGTACTACACCAGTAATCGTTAACCTGGGCGAAAACGGCAATTCAGCCAATGACCTCTGGATACATGATGAACACGATAAAACCAAGGCGCACATTATAGCCAGTTTCTTTGATACTGAATATAATGGCGTTCATTTCCCCCGTCCGTTTGGCGTAATCTACTCAGAAGACCGCCCAACGTGCGAAGATGGTATGGAGCACCAGATTGAGGAGCTAATAGCCCGTAAAGGCAGGCCTTCGCTTGATAAGATATTATCGGGAGATAAGACATGGACAATATTGTAAGATTAAACTTACAGATAAGATTGAAAAAGCGGCCTCTTTTTGGGGCCGCTTCTTAGTTATATGTATTTTAAACCCGCAAGATGAGGATAATTAATTGTTCTATAAGTTTTACTTTTCATTTTTTGTTGAAATAATTTGCAGCACAAATTGAAAATAAGTAATAAAATAAAGAATATTAACAAGGGGCAATGGCTATTTACCTGTCGTATGGAGCCTCGTCAGTTTTCTCATTGGGGAAAAACGGATTTGGATGAGTACTATCTAAAAAAATTATCGGTTGGCAAAATTGAGGATCTAATTTATACAAATTTTGAAACTTCAGATGGTTCAATGCATTCTCTCAAACATTGTGGTTTGAGACTTATTTCAGATGAATATGCACAGTTCTTTTTAGAGAACAAATTATGGGAGTTGTTTGATTCAAATGACGATATTGAGTTTAGATGGTTGAAATATGAAAACAAAATAAAAGCAATCTGTCTTGAAAATAATATCCTTTATGAAGGGTATTAGTTTGATTTTAAAGTTGATTTAATCTCAAAGCTAAGTATGAATTACTTCAGCTGCACATGTATATGATCATCGTGCCTCACTGCCCTGCAGCCATGAAACCGGATTTTATTGCTGGTCAGGTTAATGCGCTTTACCATGTGTGGCTCAATGAAAATTTTGCCTGTTGCTTCTTCTGAGGCAAAAAGTTCCACCAGGTCTTTTGTTTTTGATTCGTTGAAAGTAAAGTTGGCCTTGTTGCCATGCGGCATTATTTCTCTCAGAAAATTATATTGCCAGAAGCCTCTCCGGCCACAATCTTTTGCGGTGTTGACTTCATCTGGTCTGGGTTCTTCGCAAATACCATAACCAATAAATGATGGCACCGAATTGGTTTCGTTGCCTGACTGGCTAAGATTGTAACAAAATGAAAGGTCTATTTTTTACCATCATTATGGCTCAGGTGAGGAAATAAGGGGAAACCATTAATAAACGGGAAAACTACAATCGAGGTAATTGAACGTTGTTCGGGGATACTTTATTGCCATCTGGGTGGCCACCTTATAAGTAAGGTCGCGCAATTCGGGCCTTACATAGTTACGGTTAAGGAGGCAGGTCCAGATAGTTGCCGGGTGAATATGGTTGGTTGTTTCAATTGGCATTTGCACATGGCCTAAGGGTTTTGTTATTATCGGTACTAATAAAAAGGTAGCTAGGCAATACAGAATGAGAAATGCGGCCAGTTTGGTACCGATGCGTGCCCATTTGTTTGTTGCATGGTCTGCGAGGTGTTTGTATGTGGCAATATTTATGAGATATACAATACCACCTACCTGGGTTAAAGCAGTAAGAAAGATAAAGGCAAGCGATCTTTTTAATATTTTGAGGAGGGGCATGTTTTAACCTGAAGTCGATGATTTTTTTTGAATATCCTAAGAAATACAGTGTTTAAGGGAAATTGCGCATTACAAGATTTGACAACTTTTTGAAAGTTGTCAAATCTAACCAGGCAACGATGTTATATTGCGAACCATTGAGGATATCTTTTAATCATATCTTCATGAGGTATTCCTTCCCCCCTTTCTGATTGGGCAAGCCCTCTTTCAATACTGGCTTTTTCACCTTCACTTATCTCATCCCACTAGTCATTACCTGTAGCATCAGGTAACTGATCCTCAAGGTCGGCTTCCAGCTTTGCATGAATTGCTTTCAGCATCCGTTCATCGGCGAGGACTATATATTGCTTAACCTCATTTTTCATCTCATTAATTGCAACGGCAGTCAGATCTACGGGTTTTACTCCTAACCAAAGATACAAAAACCATATCTTAATTATAACAGAACACCATAACCAATACACTTAATTTTAATGAAATAACCTTAATTTTGCCAATAAGTCAATACTGCGCATTTTTATACAATATAATTGCAAACCCTATTACAGGTTTGCTCATTTTTGAATTCTAATCAATAAAAAAGATATAAATGAGAAACACTCTATCCTTTTACCACTGGATTTTTTCAAAGCATTGCATTTGTGAATTCAGATATGTGTCCATGATTCTGTTGGTAAGCCTTATTTGTGTTGTCCCAAAATTCTCATATGCTCAGATTACGGGCGCATCAGGAGGTGTATGTGTTGGCTCATCTGTAACATTAAGTTGTTCCTTCGCAGGTACATGGTCAAGCAGCGTACCTACTGTTGGTTCAATTTCACCCACAGGAGTTCTATCTGGCATTACACCCGGTTCAACAGTTATCAGTTGCGGAGGGATTACTACTACAGTGGTCGTTAATCCGTTACCTTCGAATTATTCAGTTACAGGTGGCGGATCTTATTGTGCAGGAGGAACTGGTTTGCATATTGGGCTTTCCGGATCCACATCAGGCATCAGTTATCAACTATATAATGGCTTATCAATTACAGGATCACCCCTGATTGGATCAGGATCGCCCCTGGATTTTGGATTTATTACGGGAGCTGGAACATACACAGTAGTTGCCACGAATCCAACAACCAGCTGTTCGGCTACTATGATCGGTAGTGCAACCATCACTGTGAACCCGGCACCATCACCTATTACCGGCCCCACGACATTCTGTGCAGGCGGTTCAGGAATATTAACTTCTTCACCCGGAACAGGTACATGGTCCAGCATTTTAACTATTGTGGCGACTATCAGCCCTTCAGGAAATGTTACAGGGGTAGCACCAGGAACTACTACTATTACTTATACGCTGCCTGTTACCGGTTGCTCCACTACATCTGTAATCACAGTTACTACAACGCCTTGTCCGCTCTCACTTCCGGCGGTTTGCCTGAGTACTCCGGCTACTTTAACTGACTGCATTGCCGGTGGGGTATGGAGCAGCAGCACATCTGCAGTGGCCACTGTTGGTTCACTCTCAGGTCTCGTAACCGGCGTTTCGGTGGGTATTGATACTATAACTTATTCGCTGGGTACTACCGGCTGCACTGTTACTGCATCATTATCGGTAATTTCAGCCCCGGCAGCTATTTCGGGGCCGTCCTCAACCTGTGCTGGTTCTACTATAACATTAAGCGATCCTACAACCGCAGGAACCTGGACTACCAGTAATGCAGGTATTGCAACTGTTTCCTCTTCCGGAGTCGTTACAGGGGTGGGTGCAGGGGTTGTTACCATTTCTTACACCATAGGCAGCTGCGCTGCAACAAAATTAATTACTGTATATGCCATCCCTGCCACCATTGGAGGCCCTTCATCAGTTTGTATGGGTTCTACCATTACTGAAACAGACACATCATCCGGAGGTACATGGAGTGTTTCTGCTGTGTGGCTGGCCACGGTAGGCTCATCTACAGGTATAGTAACCGGCATTGGTGCGGGTATAGTTACACTTTCCTATTCGACCGGCGGCTGCACAGCAACCAAGACATTAACCATAAATGCATCCTCACCAATAACCGGATTCCCCGGCACCTGTGTGGGCGCCACTACTAGTCTGTCTGATGCTTTCAGTGGCGGTACCTGGAGCAGCGCCACTACATCCATAGCAACAGTAAGCGGAACCACCGGTGTTGTCAATGGATTATTAGCAGGTACCTCAGTTATTACTTACAATATATCAGGTTGCTTTGTAACAACTACTGTAACTGTGAGCCCATACCCCGGCCCGATATCGGCCCCTCCCTATTTCTGTAACGGATCATGTATTACACTGAGTGCAGGCATATCAGGTGGTACCTGGAGCAGCAGCCTTCCTTCACTGGCAACAGTAGATGCAGGTACTGGTCTGGCGTGCGGCATGGCACCGGGATCTGTTACATTCACTTACCTGGCAGGTGGTTGTTCTACCACTTCCACACTGACAATTAACCCGACTCCACCAGCAATAAGCGGACCTACAGCGCTCTGTACCGGCACCAATTTTACCTATACCGATGTATTCAGCGGAGGCACATGGAGCAGCAGTACTCCGGCAGTTGCAACTATTGGTTCCTCAACAGGTACAGCCACAGGCGTATCTTCAGGCACTGCTATCCTCACTTATTCATTAAGTACAGGGTGCTCTGCTATCCTGCCTGTAAATGTTTATCCATTCAGTTCCATCACCGGCCCCTCGGCAGTATGTATAGGTCAAACCATAACCCTTACAGACGCTACAGCCGGCGGCACCTGGAGCAGTGGTTCGCCTTCAAAAGCAACCGTCAATTCTATTGGTATTGTAACAGGAGTTGCTGCTGGCACTGCAACCATCAGTTACAGCCTGCCCGGAGGTTGTGTTGCCACACAGGTAGTTACAGTAAATGGTCTGCCATTACCAATTACCGGGTCACATACTGTATGTGTAAGCTCTTCAGTTCCTTTGTCTGATGCCACCCCTGGCGGAGTATGGAGCAGTACAAATACTTCGGTTGCTATAATCTTTGGCCCGGGTAATGTAGCAGGCCTCAGCGCCGGTGTTGATACCATTCATTACAGCTATCCCGGAGGTTGCTTTACCATATTTACAGTTACAGTTAATCCGATCCCGGACACTATCTCAGGCCCCGGCACTGTATGTACAGGCGGCGCAATTACTTTATCCGACCCAAGTCCATTTGGCTCCTGGACCAGCAGTGCACCAGTAATGGCCAGCATAGGTTCTTCATCCGGAGTAGTTACCGGTATTTCTATTGGGTCTGTAGTTATATCTTTTAGCCTGCCAACAGGATGCCATGTAACCAAAACAGTAACGGTGAATTCTGCTCCGGCACCTATTTCCGGCACAACATCTTTATGTCCTGGCGGTTTTTCGGTCCTGGGTGATATTACTCCCGGTGGCTCCTGGAGCAGCAGTAATACAGCAGTAGCAACAATTAACCCCACAACAGGTGTTGTAAGTGGGTTAACAACCGGAACTTCTGATATATTATATTCCATTGGTTCGGGTTGTGTTGTTACCACTACAATCGTAGTCAATCCTCTGCCAGCTACCATTTCGGGATCTACTCTTATTTGCCAGGGTACTTCAGTAACTTTAACAGACCTTACACCCGGCGGCACCTGGACCAGCAGTAACCCGGCCGTAGCCAGCGCGGCTCCCGGCGGTATCATAACAGGTGTTTCAGCAGGTACTGCCACAATAGATTATACCCTGGGTTCGGGTTGCATGTCATCAATAGGCATGATTGTGGATCCAACCCCTGCGGCCATAACCGGCATACCATTGGTTTGCGTGGGACTCATTACTACCCTGAGCGATTCATCGCCGGGCGGGTCGTGGAGCAGCAGCAATCCGGCTATTGGACCTATCAGCATTTCGGGCACAGTTACAGGCGTGTCTACAGGATTAGTTACTATTACCTATACAGCCACAACAGGATGCATATCCACTGTTCATGTAGGCATTAATAATCCACCTACTGCAATTACGGGTAGCTCACTTATTTGTGAAACCACATCCACTTTTTATACCGATGCTGTTCCGGGTGGTGAGTGGCTGAGCAGTAATCCGGGTGTAGCTGTAGCGGGAAGTTCCTCAGGCATTATAACCGGTGTATCCACCGGAACAGCCATCATAACCTACATGACAGGAGCAGGATGCCAGCTGACCAAAATAATCTCAGTAAATCCTGTACCTATGCCTATTTCCGGGCCTACCAGTATCTGCACAGGTATTCCATTTACTATGACAGATGCCACTACAGGGGGGGTATGGGCAAGCAGCGCACCATCATTAGCATCTATAGGTTCTTCATCGGGCATTGTTACAGGCATGGCTGCCGGTATAGTTGCTATCAGCTATACTCTGGGATGTACCATTACACACTTAATTACCGTAAACATAATGCCTTCACTGATAACAGGCCCTGCTTACACCTGCACTGGAGGCACTATAGTTTTATCAGATTCTGTTTCAGGAGGCACCTGGACAACAGGCACACCTTCGGTGGCTACCATTGGCTCTTCAACAGGTATGGTAACAGGTATTTCTGTTGGCTCCACCACTATTGATTATACGATGCCCGGAGGTTGTTTCAACAGCACAACCGTTACCATCACAGCGCCACCGTCGCTTTTTACCATTACAGGCGGCGGCAACTATTGCGTAGGCGATTCGGGGGTACATATCGGACTGAGCGGTTCAGAAACCGGAGTGAATTACCTTTTGTACCGCGGCACAACTCCAACAGGAACTTTTCCCGGAACAGGCGCCCCGCTTGACTTTGGCTGGCAGACTGTATTAGGTACATATACTGTTACTGCTACAAATATTCTTTCACTCTGCAGCATGAATATGACAGGAATGGTAACTGTAAATGTTACTCCGGTAGTAGTTCCCCATGTAAGCATTACTTCAAATCCGGGTGATACAATATGCTCTGGTATCCTTGATAGTTTTACTGCACATCCGGTTAATGGTGGTACAGCCCCTTTATACCAATGGCAGGTTAATGGCGTTAATGTGGGTACCGGTAATGTTTATTCCTACCTGCCTGTAAACGGAGATATTGTAAGGGTGAGACTGGCCAGCAGTGCGACTTGTGCCGTGCCCGATACAGTTTATCATTCAGATACAATAACTGTAAATACCTCTGCAAACCCATCTGTTACCGTTTCAGCATCTCCCGGCGATACAGTCTGCAAGGGAACAGTTGTTACGTTGACCGGAACGGCGGTATACGGTGGAACAGCGCCAGTATATACATGGGTAAAAAATGGTGTTTTATCAGGTAGTGGCGCATTGTATACTTTTATACCTTTAAATAACGACAATATCTATTGTGTTGTTCAGAGCAATTATATCTGCAGGCTATCGGACAGGGATACAAGCAGCCACATTATAATGGTCGTTGATACACCAACAATTCCTGTTGTAACCATCTTTGCAACCCCGGGCAGCACAGTAGCTCCCGGAGATATAGTTACGCTCACTGCCACTGCAACCAACGGAGGCATATCACCAACCTGGCAATGGTATAAAAACGGTGTATTGATCCCAGGTGCTACAAGCAGCACCTATATTATTGATACACTTACCACACCTCAGCAGGATTCATTTACCTGCCATATTACCAGCAGTGGCCCCTGCAATTCATCGTCTTCCCAAACAATTTTAATAACTGTAAGTACTGTCGGAATTCAACAGATTTCGCTGAATAATATTGCTTTTAAGATTATGCCTAACCCGAATAAGGGGGAATTTACACTTTCAGGTACAATTGGCAATAACAACGGAACAGGTAATAATGAAACTGTAACCATATCGGTAACAGATATTGCCGGACAGGAAATATATAAATCCAACGTATTGGCCCAAAACGGCACATTAAACCAAAAGTTGCGGCTGGACGGTATTTTGGCCAAAGGAACTTACCTACTTAAAGTTAGTACATCATACGGAGTCCCGGTCTTCCACCTCGTTATAGGAGAATAATCAGTATAGAAGCTTATAATGGTAAATCCATTGTCAATTCAATGGATTAACCGTTATAATTTTATCGCAATTTAATAATAATTATTTTTATTATTTCGTAAATATTTCGTAACTTTATTTTAGTATTCATTACAACAATTTCTTATTATTGCGTGTAGTATTTTTTCGAGAAAAAATATAATTTTTGAACTTTAATTCAGAAGCAACAAAAAATTTGTATGAGAAAACTTTATTTATCACTCCTATTATCCTGTCTTTGTGTATATGGTTATGCACAAACTGCTGCTTCCTATAATTTTTCAGCATTTACAGGCACTTACTCTTCCATATCCGGAACCGGTACTTCCGTTACCGGCGGTATGACAACCTGCGACGACTGTACTACTACCGGTATTTCTATCGGATTTACTTTTAATTATTGCGGAGCCAGCTATACTCAGCTTGCAGCCTGCTCCAATGGCTTTCTGTCGCTGGCAAATTCAACCGGAGCCAATTATACTGTTGGTACCGGCACTATGTCCTCTGGTGGCACAGGTTTTCTTATGCCGTTCTGGTGTGATTTATATGCAACCCCAGGAGGCTATGGATGCTCCGGTACTGCATATGCTTACTATCAGACAAGTGGCACTGCTCCTAACAGGATATTCACTTTCGAATGGAAAAATTTCAGAGCCTTTTCTTCAGGCGGAGCATGTGCCTGCTGCGAAGGTAACTTCCAGGTAAAATTGTATGAAACCACCAATGTGATAGACTTTGTATATGGACCTTCCACGCTTTCAGGCATGGGCTATTCAGGCCTGGCAATAGGTATTGCTAATACCACCACAGACTATCAGACACTCAATAACAATTCAACATCTCCTACTCCTACCTCTTCTTCATTTGACTATTCCTCCTCACCTACCTATACCACTCTGCCAGCCAATAACCAGGTGTACAGGTGGTCAAATCAATGCACTGGTACTCCGTCTCCCGGAACTACCCTTGCTACTGTTACCGGAGGTTGTTCATCGTATACATCTGTACTTTCACTCAGCGGAGGCCCTTTTGGTACAGGTATGGGTTACCAGTGGCAATCATCTCCTGACAATATCACCTGGACAAATATTCCAGGCGCTACTTCAGCCACCTATACTGCTACAGTTACTACAACAATGTATTACCGTTGTGTTTTAACCTGTTCCTATTCCGGGCTGAGCGCAAACAGCACCAGCATTGAATTGATCTTAAGTTCACCTCCTTCTGCCATTTCCGGTCCGACGACTGTATGCGTTGGCTCAACAGCCACTTATACCGATCCTACAGCAGGAGGCCACTGGACCAGCAGTATCACCTCAGTCGCCACTATAGGCTCATCTTCCGGTATATTGAACGCTATATCGGCAGGAACCACGGTCATAAGTTATACTATGCCGGCAGGCTGTTACATTACTTTAACGGTCAATGTTGTTACATCCCCATCGCCAATTGTAGGTTCGTCCACAATCTGTACCGGACTGACATCCCCTTATACTGATGGCATAGGCGGTGGCACCTGGAGCAGCAGCAGTACATCTACTGCAACCATATGGTCAACCACTGGCCTGGCAACGGCTGTTGGAACCGGTGTGGTTACCTTTACTTATTCATTGGGAACCTGCACAACTACCAAAACGGTAACAATTAATTCGTCTCCATCCGCTATATCCGGTCCGCATGCTGTGTGTATAGGTTCCACTATTTTACTTACCGACCCAACCACAGGTGGCAGCTGGTCATCTTCTGCTCCTGCAATCGGGAGTGTGAGTACTGGAGGTGTAGTAACCGGAATAACCGCCGGTGTGATAACTATTTCCTATACGCTGCCCGATTTGTGCTTCGCCACTTATTCTGTTACAGTTAATGGTTTACCCTCCGGCATTTCAGGCTTAGGTGGTATATGCGCCGGTACAACAACAATATTGTTTGATGGTACTCCGGGTGGCACATGGTATTCAAGTGATCCGACTATAGCAACTATTGGCTCTGTCTCCGGATTTGTAACAGGTATAGCAGCAGGAACTGTAACTTTTACTTACATGCTATCGACAGGTTGTCTGGCAACCTTTCCATTTTCAGTCTACCCTGTTCCTTCGGCTATTTACGGGCCGCTTACAGTTTGCGTAGGATCAACAAATACGCTTATTGATACTACCGCAGGTGGCATATGGAGTTCAACCTCACCTTTAGCTATCATCAATCCGGGTACCGGGGTTGATTCAGGGGTTGTAGCCGGAACTGCTATAATATCCTATACTCTGGGATCTGGTTGTGCAGCTACTGCCACTGTTACAGTTAATCCAATACCAGGACCGATAACAGGGATTACCCCACTTTGTGTTGGTACCGATACTTTATTTTTTGACCCGGGAGGCGGCGGAACAGGTATCTGGCAGAGCAGCACTACCGGTGTTGCAACGGTTGGATCTGCTACCGGAATGGTTTTGGGTGTAAGCGCGGGAACTGCCACTATCTCTTATGTATGGCCGACCGGATGTGCAGCAACTTTTGTTGTAACTATCGACTCTCTGCCAGCTGTTATAACAGGTCCTTCAAGTGTTTGTGTCGGCCTTACCATAACAGAGTCTGATACCTATCCCGGAGGTACATGGACAAGCTCCATACCTGCGGTGGCCACTATTTCAGGCACTGGTATGGTTCTTGGTGTTTCGGCCGGAACTACCGTGATATCTTATGCCGGAGCAGGAGGATGCGCAGCAACCAAAACCATTACTGTAAACTCTTCGCCTGGTCCGGTCAGCGGAGCGAACCATGTGTGTGTGGGAGCGAATGATACTCTTACAGATGGCGGAGGCGGCACCTGGACCAGCAACCATACAAGTATAGCAACCATTGGGCTCGGTACCGGCATTGCTACAGGTATGGCTCCGGGAATAGATACTATTACCTATTCCATCGGCGCAGGTTGCGTCATCACATTTATTCTTACAGTTAATCCTTTGCCTGCTGCAATATCGGGCCCTAACAAAGTCTGTGTAGCTCAGTGCATCACTCTTACGGATGCCGGCGGCGGTACATGGACAACTTCGGGCCCTGTAGCAACGGTAGGTGCACTTACAGGAAGTGTTTGTGGTGTGGCTACAGGTGTGGCTACTATTACTTATACACTTTCCACGGGCTGCTTTGCTACCAAAGCTGTTACTGTTAATCCGCTACCATCATTGTTTACTGTTACCGGGGGCGGCGCTTTTTGCACAGGCGGCACAGGCGTTCATATAGGGTTAAGCGGATCAACTGCCGGTGTACTATATCAGTTATACGTAGGCGGAGTAATTGTGGGGCTACCTGTTGCAGGTACCGGCGCAGCGCTTGATTTTGGTATACAGACTACTGCCGGCATTTATACCGTAATAGCAACCAATGCAACTACAGGATGTGTTAAAACAATGACCGGAACGGTTACAATTACCATTAATCCGCTGCCTCCAATTTGTAATGTTTCAGGAGGAGGTACTATATGTGCCGGGGCTGCCGGAGTGCATGTAGGATTATCCTGTTCTTCTGTCGGGGTCAGCTATCAGCTGATGCTGGGCGGTGTCGGCGTAGGAACAGCGATCAGCGGAACCGGTGCGCCACTTGATTTCGGATTGCAGACAGCTGCCGGAACCTATACAGTTGTAGGAACAAATGCAACAACCGGATGCTCGCGGACAATGACCGGAAGCGCGGTTATTAACGTTAATCCTTTACCGGCCTTAATTGCAGGGCCATCGGCATTATGCCCCGGTACTACAATTCTCCTGACGGATGCTACACCAGGTGGTACATGGGTAAGCACTAACCTGCCGATAGCAACTATCGGAGCAACTACAGGAATAGTAACCGGCTTAACAACCGGTACAACCACAATCATTTATACTATCACAGCAACTGGCTGCCAGGTAGCCACTATAGTAACAGTGAGCCCTGCACCCGGACCAATCGGTGGCCCATCAACTTTGTGCGTAGGTATCCCCATAACTTTGACCGATGTTGTACCAGGAGGAAGCTGGACAAGCAGCGCTCCTTCGACTGCAACTATAGGCGCATTTACAGGATTGGTAACCCCACTTGTACCAGGATCAACAACAATTACTTATTCATTAGGAGGAACAAGCTGTACTGTAACCAAATCAGTAACAGTGAATCCTGGACCTGCACCAATAACAGGAGCAGCAAATGTTTGCGTCGGAAGTACTGTTACTTTGAGCGATATCACACCCGGAGGTACATGGACATACAGTACCCCAGCTGTTGGATCAGTCTCAACAGCAGGTGTTGTAACCGGAATTTCAGCCGGAACAACCACAATATCTTATGCGGTAGGGGCAGGATGCCCTGCTATTCTGCCGGTAACTGTTAATCCTTTACCTGCAGCTATTGGCGGGCCATCATCAGTATGTGCCGGATCTTCAATAACAGAAACCGATGCAACAGCTGGCGGAACATGGAGTGTAACCCCATTAACCACAGCATCTATTATAGGCACTTCCGGTCTTGTTTCCGGCATTGCATCCGGAACAGCAACAGTTTCTTATACACTGCCCACAACCTGCTTAACTACCCGCCCGGTAACTGTGAATCCTTTGCCCGGTGTCATAGGTGGTTCCCATGTAGTATGTGTGGGCCTGACTACAACACTTACCGACGCTACTCCGGGTGGTACCTGGAGCCATACTACGCCTGCAACAGGCACTATTAGCTCTACCGGGGTATACACAGGTTTTTCCACTGGAACAGATACTGTTACCTACACCATTGGTACAGGTTGCCATATATCTGTAATAGTAACTGTTAATTCAGTACCTACTGCCATTGTGGGCGCAGGAAGTATTTGCGTAGGATCTACACTTACTTTAACAAATCCGGTACCAGGAGGTACATGGAGCAGTGCAGCGCCTTCAATTGCGACTGTAGTACCAACTTCAGGAGTGGTAACCGGAGTTACTCCGGGACTTGCGAGCATTGCCTATACGTCCGGAGGTTGTGGTACCAGCGTTACAGTAACCGTTATTGCCGCCCCTGTGGCTATGACCGGCCTGTCCAGTGTTTGTGTAGGCGGTACAATAACCAAATCAGATGTCTCGCCCGGCGGATTCTGGACCAGTGGCGCACCATCTCTGGCATCTATATCCTCTACTGGCGTAGTTACAGGTCTTTCGTCAGGTACAGTAATTATATCTTACTCACTGAGCACTGGCTGCTCAGTAATAGATCCTGTAGTAGTTAATCCTTTATCTCAGATACTGGGAACTCCTATAGTTTGCGTAGGTCAGACAACTAATTTAACAGACACAACCCTTGGCGGAAGCTGGAGCAGCAGCGCTCCGGGTATTGCCACAATCAGCACAGCAGGAGTAGTAACCGGGCATGCTGCCGGATATACCACCATATCCTACCTGCTGCCTACCGGTTGTTTTGCTATTCAGGTTGTAACTGTAAACCCTGTTCCTGCACCAATTACAGGACCATCACAGGTTTGTGCTGGTTTCACAATTCCGCTCATTGATCCATCCACAGGTTCCGGTACATACTGGAGCAGCAGTGTACCATCAGTTGCATCTGTAGATCTTACAGGCACTGTAACAGGCAATACTACAGGAACAGCAATTATCAGTTATAGTTACAGCACTGGTTGCTCTGCTGTTCATCCGGTTACTGTAAATGCTGTTCCGCCTGCTCCAACCGCTATCGGAGGCGGCCCACTGGTAGTATGCCTTGGACAATCACTCCCTCTGACAGACAGCATCTCAGGAGGCACATGGATTACCACCGCTACCGATATCAGCCTTGGATCTTCAACAGGTTTGGTAACCGGATTAACTACTGGCACTGCACTGATTACCTACCAGTTGCCTACCAGTTGCCAGGCTACTGCAACTCTTACCGTGAACCCGGCACTGGGAGCAATCACCGGCATTCCTAAAGTTTGTGTAGGTCAGGTAACAACATTAACTGCACCGATTACCGGCGGCACATGGAGCAGTTCTGCGCCGGGTATTGCTACAGTAGATTTGTCAGGAAATGTTACAGGGATGACAGCCGGAATAGTAAATATTACTTATTCTGTTGGCACAGGTTGTACTAACTATAAAACTGTTACTGTGAATCCTGTTCCAAGCGGAATTACCGGCAGCCCTATGGTTTGCCAGGGACAGAGCGTATTACTTACTGACGTGACACCGGGAGGTACATGGAGCAGCAGCGATGCGCTGACAGCATCTGTAGCTTCATTCTCCGGATGGGTACACGGAGTGGCTGCGGGTTCTGCAACTATTACTTATACTCTTCCTGCCACCAATTGTTATGTTACCTATACTGAAGTAGTTAATCCATCGCCTGCGCCAATTACCGGATCTTTGCAGGTGTGCGTAAGCTATACAACAACATTAAGCGATGCAACTCCGGGATGTACCTGGAGCAGCGCTAATCCATCAATAGCCGGAGTAGATATAGCCGGAACAGTTACCGGTATGTCTTCCGGAATAACTACTATCAGTTATACCAGTTCATATGGTTGCGCTGCTACTGCTGAAGTAACTGTAAATATCCCACCTGCAGCAATCAGCGGTAGTTCTAACGTATGCCAGGGATATACTACCACGTTTACAGATGGTGTTTCAGGTGGTACATGGACCAGCGGCAACCCTGCAATTGCAACAGCCGGACTGACTTCTGGTATTATCACCGGTGTTAATCCCGGAGTAGTAACCATTACTTATTCAGTAGGTGCAGGATGCTCCATTCCTAAAAACATTACAGTTAACCCTACACCACTGCCGATATCGGGACCAACAGTTGTATGTGCCACACAGTCGATAACACTATCAGACGCAACTGGCGGTGGTAGCTGGAGCAGTGTAATTCCTGCCGTTGCCACTGTAGGAGCAACCACGGGAGTAGTAACAGGTCTGTCGGCAGGAGTAGTAACCATCAGCTACAGCATAGGTTGTGCTGCAATGGTGAATATTACAGTTAACCCAATGCCAGCTGTAATAACAGGTAATGTCAATATATGCCTTGGAGGCACCGGCACACTTTACGATTCGGTTGCCACCGGAACCTGGACAAGTACCAATCCATCTGTTGCTACCATTGGCTCTTCATCAGGTATTGTAACCGGATTGTCGCTGGGTACAAGTACCATGGTCTATGCATTGCCGGCCGGCTGCCTGCAGAGCACAGTGGTTCATGTAAACCCGCTTCCTGTAATTTATTCAGTAACCGGAGGCGGCAATTACTGTGCGGGAGGCACTGGTGTTCATGTAGGGCTTTCCGGATCAACAGTAGGTGTTAACTATATGCTGTACCGCGGCATTATTGCCACAGGCACATTTGCCGGAACTGGTTCGCCCCTTGACTTTGGGCTGCAGACAGTAACAGGTACTTATACTGTCATTGCCACCAGCACTTCTACCTCATGTAGTGTTGGCATGTCGGGCAGCGCTGCAATAAATACAATACCCAATGTAATTCCATCACTTACACTTCTGGCTACACCAAACGATACAGTATGTACAGGAACTACTGTCAGTTTAACCCCTGTGCCTGTAAATGGTGGTACCGCTCCAACTTACCAATGGTCTGTAAATGGTGTAAGTGTAGCTACAACCGTAACATATACATACATACCAGCAGACGGCGATCTGGTAGTAGTAACAATGACCAGTAATGCTGTTTGCCCGCTTCCGGCTACAGCCCTTGGCATAGCTAAAATGACCGTTTACCCATACGAACATCCGTCAGTAAGCTTGTCGGCAACTCCCGGCGATACCATATGCCAGGGTAGCCTGGTAACAGTTACAGCTATTCCTAGTTATGGAGGTCAGTCGCCAACGTATACATGGATGAAAAACGGCGTAAACAGCGGACCAGGTGGCGGATATGTATTCGGACCAGTGAATAATGATCAGCTGTATTGCATCATGCAAAGCGATTATCTGTGTAAGCTGGAAAATGCGGATACAAGCGCGGTAATGGTGATGACTGTTGACACACCTCTGGTGCCGGTTGTAACCATCACCGCCAATCCCGGAACAATGATTAGCATGGGTCAGACATTGACCCTTACGGCCTCTGTTGTGAATGGCGGCGCTGCCCCAACCTACAAGTGGATTAAAAACAGTGTGCCTATACCAGGCGCTACCGATTCGGTATATTCCAGCAACAGTTTCAGCTATCCTATGGAAGATTCAGTTGCCTGCCTGGTAACCAGCAGTGGTTTCTGCCCGGCTACCGGGTACAAATGGGTTTACGTTCAGGTGGCACGAGTAGGTGTTAGTACAATAACTAGCGGATCAGATATCAGTATTATACCTAACCCGAATACAGGCGAGTTTACAATAAAAGGCAATCTGGGAACATCTGTAGACGAGGAGGTAACCCTTGAGATTACTGATGTATTGGGACAGGTCGTTTATAAAGGTAAACTTATGGCAAGAAGCGGCAGGCTTGACAACCATATAAGGCTCGGAAACAACCTTGCCAATGGTATGTACCTGCTTACACTTCATTCTGGAGCAGATAACCAGGTATTCCATATGATTATTGAGCAGTAAAAAATAGGATTACCTTTTGGGATATCAATTAAGTAATTTTTTACCCGGCATCATTACCATTATTCATCCAGGTAATGATGCCGGTTTTTTTTATAAATTACCCTTCATTAAAATAGCAATTCCCGAATTCATCAGACACAAATGCACTTATGAAAATTAAATTCCCTCTTAGATTTGACAACTTTTTGAATGTTGTCAAATCTCAAAAAAAGACAAAATTGATAGCAGTAAACTATAAA
>CAIVEH010000232.1 GCA_903904855.1 uncultured Bacteroidota bacterium
AATGTTTTCATTTATGCAAATCTTTCTTCAAAATTTTTTTAGAAAATTACTCTATTAACTTGCCAGCAATATTCTGTGCCGAAACTATTTTGTGAAGCGCCATGATGATTTTAAGGATAGTGCCATTTTCAAAATAGCCTACTAATAAACCATCGTTAAATCTATCAGCACGAATAATGGCAGTGAAAAGTTTACATAGCGTTATTACATCCAGTTGATTAAAATCTTGCGTCTGATTTTGAAGAATTTCCTTTCCTTCAGTCCAATGTGACCAATCAAAATCAGGAAGAATTTCTATATCACGAACAACCTCAGTAAACCTATCTATAATAGATGACCCTTTCCAATATGGCATTGCGAATACTCCATCTATTGCTTTGTCTCCTCCCTTTATCTCACCAAACTTATCAGTTCGTTCAATTTCAATTTTTAAATCGAATAATTTATTCCAATCGTTTTCAGTTAACAATTTCAGATGTTCGGCAAATAATCGCGTGTTCTTCAATAAGACAAAACTAATACAGAAAATTGATTAGCTGGTCATGCCATTTTCCTTGTACACTTTGTCACTTTGCCGCAGACAGACATCAACTAACGTCAACAGACGTCAGTTGACGTCTAAAGAGTGACGTATTCATTATCCAATATCAATACAGATAAAACCGTGAAGTAAACCCATTGATTTAATTTACAAAAAATGGAATGATATTTGCAGTAAATAGGTATATTTGCGATGAGCTTCTTTGAAATATTGCCGGATTAAAAAGGGAGTAACAAACCCAACTGTATCGAAGGAAAACCTAAGTGCTTGGGGTAATAATTTATGCTCATTTATGCCAACCTTGTTACCCGTTTGTTACTTTCCCGCCTTTACAATTCTCTCAATTGCTTGCCAGTATTGCGTTTCGGTAAAATTTTAAAGTTCCCCTTTAGGGGTTCAGGGGTTTAATGAAAAAAGGCTATCCACAAACTCCACCTTATTAAAAATCTGCAGGTCCTCCATTCTTTCCCCCACCCCAATATACTTCACTGGTATCTTAAACTGATTGGCAATAGCCAGCACCACTCCGCCCTTGGCAGTGCCATCGAGCTTGGTAATGGCAATGGCGCTCACATCGGTAGCAGCGGTGAAATGCTTCGCCTGTTCCAGCGCATTCTGGCCTGTGCTGCCATCCAGCACCAGAAGCACCTCATGCGGCGCATCGGGCATTTTCTTCTTGATTACGCGGTGAATCTTGCCCAGCTCATCCATCAGGTAAGCCTTATTGTGCAACCTGCCCGCCGTATCTATAATGATCACATCCACATCGCGCGCCATGCCGCTAGCCACTGTATCAAACGCCACCGAGCTAGGGTCGCTTCCCATATCCTTTTTTACGATAGGCACTCCTACCCTGTCGCTCCAAATGGTTAGCTGGTCCACTGCTGCCGCCCTGAAGGTATCGGCTGCGCCCAGCAGCACACTCTTGCCCGCCTTCTTAAAGTTGTAGGCCAGTTTGCCGATTGTTGTAGTCTTACCCACGCCATTCACCCCCACTACCAGTATCACATAAGGCTTTTTGCCAGCCGGCACATCAAACGTAGCAAACTCATTGCCCGGCGCCTCAGTGAGCATGCCCATTATCTCCTCCTGCAGAATGCGGTTCAGTTCGCCGGTACCCAGGTATTTATCCTTAGCCACGCGCTTCTCAATGCGGTCTATGATAGCAACAGTAGTATCTACGCCCACATCAGCCCCCACGAGGGCATTCTCCACCTCATCAAGTACCTCCTCATCTACCTTATCCTTACCCGCAATAGCCTTGGTAAGCTTTGTAAAAAAGCCCTCCTTCGTTTTCTTCAGCCCCTCATCCAGCGCCTGTTTCTGCTCAGTCTGCTCTTTATTGCGTTTAAATAATTTATCGAATAAGCCCATGATGTTTTTATTATAATTGCTCAATGGCTGAATAGCTCAATGGCTCAATGTGTGCAAAATTATGTTTTGGGTTGCAAAATTAATCTTTATTAAATGGAATTAGGAATTTGTTGTCCGAACTTTTGAAATGCTATTATGCTTCAGAGGCGGTGGCACCGTTCGGGTTAGGATCGCTATTGAGCACCACCGTTGCCGCACTCTTTTACATTCTGCCCTTTATTGAGCTTTTCTACTCGCGCATCTCAAAATAACACAGGTCATTCAACCTCACGAAATACAGGCAGGAAATAACAAGCAGGAATTATGTAGAGACGGTTTGAAACCGTCTTCGCGTGTACACGCCCAAAATAAGCATAGGCGGTTATTTGCACACTCCCCTCAGTTGCGAGGTACGAAGCAATCTCCCGAACTCACGCACTCCGCCAAATCATAGCGCCGAAGCCCTTTAGAAAAGCCAAATAGATAATTCTTGGTGAGCCACGCAGAACCCAACCCCGAAGCCACGCACTCCGCCAATTCAACGCAATGAACTCATGCAATAATTGCACAAGTTGCAATCATTCCCGCGGAATTCTTAGGAAATCCCGAACAGTCAAAACCACATTCCGCAACATGATTCTATATTTGGAAATATTTCCTATCTTTAATAAAAAAACATACAGCAATGAGATCCCGCTCACTCGCCGAAATGAAAGATAAATACATAGGCAAAACCGGCACAGCCGAACGGGATGAATACGAATATAAATTAAGCATGGACGTACTCGGCCACATGATAAAACAAGCCCGCAAACAACGCAACCTTACCCAGGAGCAACTTGGCGAACTCATAGGCGTTCAAAAAGCTCAAATATCTAAATTAGAAAGCAGCGCCAACAGCGCCACCATAGATACCATCCTTAAAGTTTTTAAAGCCCTCAAAGCCGAGATACATTTTAACGTCCTTCTCGAAAACAAGTACCTACAGATAGCTTGATATAGTAGCTGTCCCAGCCATCTCTCTATCGCATAGCCAATGCACGCCAGCAGACACAGCTCGAATGGAATAATATTAATTTGTTGTCCGGAGCTTCGACCGGTTGGGTATAGGAAAAGTGGATTGCAAATCCGCCGTCATGCGTGTCCGAAAAACAAAGTCCGATTAGTCGGAAAAAACAATTACTCCTGTTTGTTGCGCTTGTTAATATAATATTGCACAAACCATTCAGGCAATTTGTCTATATCAGTAGTATCCCAATTCTTATGAACTTCTGCTCGCTTAAAATGCGTAACTGTTCTTCGTTCCTCTTCAGTACCAGAATTGTCGAAGAAATAGCACCTATATACAATCTGTGCTGCATCGTATAGAAGCTCAAGCGACTTATAATAACGTTTTTCAATTGTTTCAGGTGGCACATTATGGCCTCCTTTCTTAACTCTAGCCTTTACTCGCTCCTTATTGATTTCCGGGTCTTCTGTCGCTACAAAATAGAGATATACTTTATACCCTTTTGATTTGGCAAAACCCAATAGCTCAACTTTGCTCTCATGCGAAAAAACAGTCTCCATACTGCATTTTACGCCCTTATTCAGGAGTTGATCTACCAAGAAATTGGATAAAACCTGAGCCATTATTTCTTTGAAGGCAATATCAAGTAGCTTGATGCTATTATCCTCTAGCCTAAAAATCTTGTCAAAAACATCAAGGGTGAATTTATCTCTTAACAATCCTGAGCCAATTGTATAATTGCGAAGTGCATTTACATCATCGTATGCCAGTTCATAGGATGAAAAAGAGAATGAGTCGTCAGCCAGAGTTACAGCTATATCGTCCGCGTTTACATATGTACCGCAATCGATAGTGTAACCGTCAACAAGTGTAGTTTTTACATTTTTGATAATTGTCGATTTCCCAGAGCCATTAGGGCCAGCAAAAACCCTGAATCTTTTCATTGCTCTACGGCTGGCAATGTATATTATAATTTGTATTTGTGGTGCCGATTTTTTTTATTTTTTCTTTTGTGCCATTTGCAAATATCTTCACTACCCAGCCGTTTTCTGCGACTACATTATAGCCCATAATTTTCATAGTTTCTGCGGCTGCCAAGCTGAATGCCTCACTTGCGGCACTTAGCAGCAAATTATTTTCGGAATTTTCATCCGGATACTGCCTTTGAACCACTTTCGGCCGGTCTTGTCGTGTATAGCTTCTACTTGGTATCATATTTATGCCAGTTTAAGTCCTGCAAATTACTTAAAAAAGGAATTGCGCCATACCTCCCATTCAAATAACCTTTTCTAATATCAATAGTCTTATGTTCTTTAAATGCGCTTAATGAATACAGATCTGTGGAACCACTATTATCTTTCTCAGCAAACCATATTTCATCCTGCCTGAAAAGGTCTTGGTCAAGCAAATTCGATTCATGGGTAGTAAAAATAAGCTGACCTTTTGTTTCATGATCTTCCGAGAACTTTCTGACTAGTTCTTTAATAAGTGATGAATGAATACTTCTTTCTAATTCATCAACAATATATACTGTTGTTTCTGTAGCAAGATTTTGAAAAGCGGGTACAAAGTTCAATAATCTCAATGTCCCATCAGATTCTTCTTCTAAATCAAAATTAATTTTTAGGCCATTCTTTCCCGTATGTTCTAATTTTAGCTGCTTCACATAATATCTATC
>CAIVEH010000233.1 GCA_903904855.1 uncultured Bacteroidota bacterium
ACCAATTCAGTTTATAATGTAATAGGTGGTGGTAGCTATAATACAATTTCTGCTTGCTATTCAGCAATATTAGGTGGTAAAAGGAATACGGTATCGCATAATTATGCTGGTGTTTTTGGTAATGGTGTTTCTTCTGTTGCTGCAAATACTTTCCATGTTAATTGTTTGAATGCTTGTGATACACCTTCTTACATAGCTGGATTACCAGTTGGTACCATATTTAAATTTTCTGGAGGTACACCTCCTGTCGGAACGCCTTTATATATTATATAAAAACAGTGCAAATAATATGACAATATGTATAAACTTGCCTTTTTACTATTCCTACCGTTTTTTTCTAATGGTCAGGTAATTTCTACTTTTGCCGGCTGCGGTACAATGTGCACAGGTGTTGGAGACGGGGGGCCTGCCACAGTTGCCGTTGTTAATGACCCGATTGGTGGCACATTTGATAAATATGGGAATTATTATTTTGCCGAAGGACTTGGAAAAAGAGTTCGAAAAATAGATACTGCACATATCATTACAACTATAGCAGGTACGGGATCAAGTAGTGTTCTTGGTGATGGAGGGCAGGCAACAGCCGCGGGTTTACCTTCACCTAATGCTGTAAAATTAGACACATTTGGTAATTTATATTTGTTGGATGGAAATAACCGTGTAAGAAAAGTAGTTGCAGTAACAGGCATTATTTCCACAATTGTTGGCGATGGCACAGGTGCATTACTCGGCGATGGTGGGCCTGCGACTGCTGCTGAACTTTATGGTCCATCTGATATTTGCTTTGATAAAAAAGGCAATTTATACATTGCGGATGGTTTTAATTACAGAATTCGAAAAGTAAATGCAATGGGTATTATTTCGACATTTGCCGGTAACGGTTTTGCTGCTTTAGGTAGTGGTGATGGCGGGCCTGCCACTGCGGCTAAATTTAGTTTGCCTACAGGAATAATTGCTGATGATATTGGCAATATCTATATAGCTGATGAAAGTGCAAACACTGTGCGAAAAGTAGATACATTCGGTAACATTATTACTGTGGCCGGTAATACTTTACCTTTATATACAGGGGACGGTATTCCAGCTACAAATGCACAAATAAGCCCCATAAAAGTTGCTATTGATAGTTCAGGAAATTTAATTATCGGAGATAGATATAATGAAAGGGTATTTCGAGTTGATCATGCAGGTATAATCCATAGTATTGCCGGGATAGGTGGTTCGGGCAGTTATAGTGGTGATGGAGGACCTGCCACTGCCGCCTCATTTGATGTAGGTGGAGTATCATTTGATCCTTGCTGGAATCTGTATATTTCAGATATAAATAACAGGCGTATCCGTAAAGTAACTAACAATCCAACGTGCAATCCTCACAGCCATATACATTTCGATAGTTCAAGTCTCATGGCAAACACATTAACTTCCAGGGATATTAATATTTACCCAAATCCAGCCAATACCTCAATAACTATACAAGCCACTTATAAAATTAGTCAAATAACTATTACTAGCCTCCTTGGCCAAATATTTTACACTCAAAAATATAACATGGGAGAGGTAGAAGTAAATATTGCAGGTCTGCCAGAAGGCGTGTACATAGTAAAAGTAACAGATAATGAGGGTAAAGTAACGGTAAATAAAATCTTAAAAGAATAACTAAAATTCTTTAATTCCATAAATTCCGGTTCAGACAATGAAAATAATCTTCCAGATTGATGGTGGTATAGGTAAAAGCATAGCGGCAACTGCTGTATGTAAAGCCATTAAAGCCCAAAAGAGCCCGTCATTTCGAACGAAGTGAAGTAACGATTTTTTATCGTTACGAAACGAAGAGAGAAATCTCCCGAGCATGAGCAGTCCGTTACATCAGGTACCAACAAACTTTTTGCGGTAGCAATATTTTTCATAGTTACAAAACAAAAAGAGAAATCTCCCGAGCATGAGCAGTCCGTTACATCAGGTACCAACATACTTTTGCGGCAGCAATATTTTTCATCGTTACGAAACGAAGTGAGAAATCTCCTGAACATGTACATTAAACCATATCAGAGAACCAAAAACCATTTGTAGTTGCAACATAAGTTCTTATTTTTCTGTAAAATTCAAAGAAAATGCACAAGGGCGGTCATGTTTATATAGCTACAAATAAACACCGGAATGTATTATATACAGGTGTAACATCTAAAATAATAAACAGGGTATATCAGCATAAAACACATTTTTACAAAAATAGCTTTACAGATAAATACAACATAGAATACCTCGTTTATTACGAATGGTTTGGACGGATTGAAGATGCGATAAGCAGGGAGAAGGAAATTAAAAAGTGGAACAGGCAAAAGAAAATTGATCTTATTAATTCGTTGAATCCGGAATGGAAAGACTTATGGAATGAAATAAATGGTGAATGAATGTCATTCCGAAAGCAGATAGGAATCTCCATAGAATTGTTTCTTTAGCTCAAATGCTCAGGAGATTCCTCTCTTCGTTTCGCACCGGTGAAAAACCGGTACTACACTTCGTTCGGAATGACGTTTTCAATTGGGCCTCCAGCAACATCCCACAAACCACCATAGAAGACGACGAAGTATATGGTATTGCAGGCCTCCACACCATCCGCCCATCCTTGGAAATGAAACCCTCCGATGCAATGCACGTATTAGGCAAAGACGTTTACGACTGGATAATGAATCAATACAAATGGCACAATGGTTTTTTCGGTTATAAAATTGGGCAACATTATTTTTTTGCAGTACCAACACGAATGAATTGGCAGGGGCAGTTTTAGTTTTATATCTTTGTATTTAATCTCTTGTAGTTATAAAATATTCACATGGCTTCAGTAATTAAAAGAATTAATGAATATAATGCTGGAATTCCCACCATATTGCATGAGCTGAAATGGAAAGCACTGCACGAGAGTTCATTTCGCTTTTTCAGGGGTACCTGCCATTTATTCGCCCAGGATTTTGTAAAACAGTACAAATTCAAGCCAAAAGTAAAAAGTTGGAATTGCGGAGATATGCACTTTGAGAATTTCGGTTCTTATAAAGGGGAAAACAGATTGGTTTATTTCGACCTGAATGATTTTGATGAGTCGGTTTTGGCTGGACCTGAACCTGATATATGCCGTTTTTTAACAAGTTTTATCATAGCCGCCGGGCAAATGAAGGTGGCCGCCATCGGGTTGCATAAGGCGCTTCATGATATTATGGCTGCTTACGTAAATACACTCGTAAACCGTAAAGCCCTTATGTTGGAACATGAAGTGGCACATGGGGTTTTTAAAAAATATTTTGATCACCTCAATTCATTCGACAGAGAAGACTTTATTGCCAAACATACCACAAAACATAAGGGTATTCTCAAGCTTAAGGAAGATAATGTACACCTTATGCATCTGGACGACAGCCTCAAGACCAGGATTTATGAGGGTTTGAGCCACCTGCTCCATATTCCCCGTTTTGAGCACCTTGTATTTGAAGATGCCGCATTCCGTATTGCCGGTACAGGCAGCCTTGGTATGCAGCGTTATGCAGTGCTGTGCTACAGCAAAAAGAAAGGCAAACGATACCTGATAGATGTAAAAGAAGCCAGGGTATCCTGTTTCAGGGATGTGATTGATATCAAACAACCGCGGTTTAAAAATGAAGCCGACCGGGTCAATCAGGTGGGTAACATTATGCAGTTTTGTTCTCCTGCCTATTCATCCACCACTAGAATTGATAATAAGTGGTATGTAGTTAAGGAAATGCAGTTGCTTGATGATAAAATGGCAGTATCAGGCCTGGACCACGATTTCAGTTCACTAAGTGCCGTATCTAAAGAAATGGCGGTTCTTATTGCCTGGTCGCAGATCAGGAGCAGTGGTCATCTGGGGGCCTCTACCGCCGATGACCTGATTAAATTTGCTGAGAAAAAGCAATGGCAGAAAGATATTATTGAGCTGAGCGGGGATCTGGCCAAAAGAAATAATAAGTACTACCGTGAATTTACAAAAGCGGAGTAATTGCGAAATAAAATTACTTTTATCAATGTATAAACTTATAGCAACGTTGTTGTTTTCGATGGTGGCACTTATTGCTGTGGCGCAGCAAGATAATGCATGGCTCAAAACGCTTAAGTCGCATTCGGTTCACTATTCTGTAGGTAAGGGTACATTTTCAAATGCTCCTGAAGGTTTTGCACTCTATTTTTCAGATGCCGGTAATATCAGGGTTCCTTATATTGTATATGTTCCAAAGGGATACGATCCTGCCAAACCAACCAAGCTGGTGGTTTTTTTGCATGGCGCAGTATTAGCACAGGATAGTTTTCAACATACAAATCCGTCTATTGCCGATGAACCCATTTTCTCTGTAGCAGATATGTATAATACAATAGTGTTATTCCCTTTTGCCCGCAACGATTTCAAATGGACCGGAGCAGAGCCGTTACCTTACGAAAACGTGGTAAGACAGATAAAGGAGACGGAAAAAAGGTATAATATTGATCTTAACAGAGTTTACATAGGGGGCATATCCATGGGCGGTATCGCAACTTTCTGGTACGTGAATCACCATCCCGATTTATTTGCAGGGTTCTACACCTTCTCGGCTATACCCAGGCAGGCAGAAGGTTCGGTTAAATTCAAAAACCTGACAAAGGATAAACCAATGTATTCCATTCATGCCAAGGATGATCCCGGCTTTACCTACACCGATATCCTTCGCATTTATGAAGATCATAAAAACGAAGCCCCCGGATGGGATTTCACTGCTGTAGAAACAGGTGGGCATAGGTTTATTTATAACAGCAATGGCAAGGAAATTGTGCAATCATTGATAGGTAAATTACTGGCACATTAAATAATGAGCCCTCTTCCGGATTATCTGAAATCATCTTTCCACCAGCATGTTGGGCCCAGTTTATACGATATTCCGGCATTTATAATGCCCTTATAGCCATAGCCCAGTTCTGCGAACCCACCCAGCCGCCCGCCCAGCCTTATACCAACAGGCGTATACTGTCCTTTCATAATGGTATTTCGGGTTGTTTCTGATGGAAAGCCAAGACCAGGGCTGGTATAGGTAGAGGATACACTGATAAATGAAGGCCCTGCGCCTGCAAATGTGTATACTTCCACAAATTTCCAGAAATGGTAAACATAATAAAGTTCCACAGCCATGGTAGTGCTGCTTGCAGCATAGGTACCTGCCTGCGATGATAAGTGAGTTGGATCATAATACTTGCCCTGCTCACTGGTGATACCAGCCCCGGCACCTATAGCCAGACGGTTGTATAAAAAATAGCGGACCGTAAAAAATGCCGGTTGCGGATATTGGGATATGGTTTTATTACCATCCTGGGCAGCATCGGTATAGCTGATTCCATTGGTTGTATATCCATAACTTACCGATAAATCCCACTGGTATTTATTCGACGGGCATTGGGCCGCACAGGTAAGCAAGCCGGATAGGATAATAACAAAAGAAATCAGACAGGCCCGTAACATAATATGCAAGTTAATAATTAAACCCAGAGCTTATAAAGGACTGGAAAGATCAAATCTTACCTCTTTGATAAATGCGCGTGCCAGTATCAGCAATACAGCAATAGTTGCCAGTATCAGCATCAGCCTGCCATGTTTCCGGGCAGCGTCATTAAAACTCAGCATCTGGCTGCCATCAGGCAATGTCCTTTTAGTGTTTAAAATATACAGTCCAAGGATGATACCCAGAACTCCCGGAAGAAGATTGAACGCATAAACAACCAGTAAAGCACGGATATTATTTGTGAAAACCGCCACCAGACTGAGTATAGAAAATCCGTAGCCCAGTATTAACCACGTGCTGTTTAATGAGCGCGGTTCATGAATTTCCTTTTTATACTCCTGCTGAATTTCATCTACTTTCAGCTTGTCTATATGGGTGTTCCTTTCCTCAAGTATCAGTTTTGCCAGGTTGTAATTATAAGCGCCCCACTGGTCTGGCTTGGCAATTACATCCAGCAATTCTTCATTGTTCAGTGCAAACAGCATATAGTTTCTGTCCACTTTATCCAGCTCCACCTGGGTCTTTTCAATCAGAATTTTCTGGGCATCAGCAAAGCAGTCCTGCGGAATTCGAAGTTGAACATAATTATTGTATTGCCGGCCTATAATAACGTTATCCAGCAGATCCGGGGTTTTTTCTATCGATACCGGAATGTTGTTGTCTTCCAGTATCTGGGCTGTTTTTTCAGCATCTTCCCGGTTCTCGAATTCCTGGAAAGTAAGATAGTTATCTGTGGCCATGCATGAATTTATAAAATAATTTTCGATACGGAGCGTTATTTTTTTAGTACTCAGGCTTAGTGCTGATTTTGCATATGGAGCAGTCTGTTTAAATATGTTAAGAAAAGTAAGGTTTTCAGAAACATTCATTCTGTATAGAAATTGCCCGTGCAGATCTTTGCTTTATCCTTTCATTCACACTTTTAAAACTATATTTGATAAAAACTTCTGCATAGAGGCAGTCTGGTCGGAAAAAACTTATGAGCAAATTTGATTTAACTGATAAATTCTCCGGTGTTTCGATAAATCCGATACAATTATTTTTGGTATTTGTATTAATACTTCCGGGTATCTCTGCTACCGGGCATTATCATAAAAATAAGGCATCCAGAATCATTGCCCCTGAGGCGGCATCCAAAAAAAAACATCATGGAAAAGATACCATCGTAAAAGTAAATCCTTACCTGCTGGATACACTGATAAACCCTATTCCGCTTACCCGTAAGTATATACATGATAAAATAACAAAGGAACAAATAGCTTTAGACAGGATGGATGGTATTGCCGATACTATTATTACCTGGAAAAAAGACACCTCCTATTCGTCATCTTTGACCAGGGCTTTTCTGGATGAAATTGATGCCATGCAGGTAAGGATAGAAAATATGCCATCAAAGGGAAGGGATGAACAAGCCGACAACCAGCAAAAGATACGTTACCTAAGGGCGGTTTATGAAATGCTGCAACGCTTCAGGCTCGACCCAAAACCGGATCCAAAGTTTTATGTGGAGCTTGTTGCCAATATGGATAGTCTGCTTATAGCTGTTAATGAACACAAGCAGAATGAATTTACACATTGGCACCTTGATCTGTATACCCTCGATAACAGTAAAGACCTGTTTGATGACCGGCCCGATCTGCGGGCATTGCTCTATATAAAGGTGGGCAAACAATACCCGCTGCTCATTGTGAAAAGGCTGGATGAATATGCTGATAAGGATTTTGCCGGCGATATCATAGCCGATGCCGCTGTTCTTGACCCAGAAGTGATTTATTATTATGCCTCATCAGCCAATGTAGTGGTAAAAAAAGCTGTGTATACTACAGATGATTCATTGGTGCGTTGTATAAGGAATATAGTAGCACTCTCAGATGCGCCCTTGAAGGCACTGTCGTTTTTGCCCGATCTTTACCATGCCCGGTTAAGTATAAAGCAGATTGACTCCATTACCCGCAATCCTAATCCGACTTTTCAGAACCTGGTGCGATTAAGACTGGATGTCGACAGTATTGCCCGGCATACTTATATGGCCGATATCACCAATCGCTCGCTTAGCTATGTGCGTAAGCTGAATGAACTGCACGAAGCCAGCGATACAGTGAGGTTTAAAGTTTTAGAAGGACTCTCTCCGGCTTCGTTGTACTTTATCATGGTGGCCGGGCAGGATGAGATTTATACCAGCAGTTTTTTGGGTACCTTTAAACGTATGTTGCAGCGTATGGAAAATGAAAAGGGCGATCAGTTGCTCGACGTTTTGCACTATGACCATTTCCGCACCTTTATACGAATGTGCGCCGGTTACAATACGCTTTCGTCGTTCCTGGCTACAATGGATGATAATGCCCGGAACAAACTGATGAACCGATTTATAAGTGGTTTGGAAAAGGGTAGGGCAGATGAACTGGAAGATGCTGTGGATGTTGCTGATGCATTGGGAAGTATAAGGGATGTGTCACTCACCGGATTTCTGCAAACCAAAATCAATGAGAATTTAAGGATATCGAGGCAGGACAGCAACCGGAAAGGAGTAGCGGTATACAGCATTCTGGAAAAACTGGTTAAAGGCAATGACTCCACAGGAACTAATGAAGGAGCGGAGGCGGTTTCTTCCACACTCGATCTGCCACCCATAAATAAAGTATTGTATAAAAACCTTGTCAATGATTCGGGTATAGTATACCAGCAGGTTTTCTTTTATGGAGATAAAGATGGGAAAGATGCCTATGAAAGTTTTATTGAAGGGTTTAAGAAAGATAAAAACTGGAAAATATTTAATGGCCCTTTATGGACAACTATTTCGGCAGTAAGAGGCAATCCTGTGGTTATTTATGCCAATCTGCCACTGAAGGAACCCGATGATGAAGACGCCATCAATAAATTATGCCGTTACCTGGATTCTGTGAATATTACACCTGCTATCATGATTCACCGTGGCCATAGTTATCACCTGCCGGTAACACTTGGCAAGCTTACGCCTCAGGCGAAGATTGTTATCCTTGGCTCATGTGGCGGTTACCAGAACCTGGCTGCTGTACTCGATCACTCGCCCGATGCACATATCATATCCTCAAAGCAGACAGGTGTAAGGGCGGTAAACGAACCAATAATGAAGGAACTTAATATTGACCTGCTGGCTGCCAGGGACGTAAACTGGGTGCTGATGTGGCAACTGCTGGAAGACGCGTTTAAGAACAAACCCGATGTAATGGAACGATTCTCAGATTATGTGCCACCCCACAAAAACCTTGGAGCAATTTTTATTAAAGCTTACCGGAAGTTGAATCCGTGATAACCCTTTCCCCGTAGGTGTTTTTCCTGACTCAACTAATCGTGAATGAAAGGGATTGTGACCCAAATAAGTACAATTGTCTCTTGTTATACTGCTCGTTGTGTAAAATTGTGCAATAATAAGTTTCACGCAAAGCCGCAAACCAATCAATTGATAATAAGTATTATATAAAAGCAAGACCGCAAAGCCATCAAAGATTGCCATGCAAATTTTATGCGGATTAAACTATAAAGTAGGTAAAAACACTCCCTTGCCAAAAAGGTTAGATACCCTTCCTGATAAAGTGCCTTAACTGTTGAGACTATGAACAAATGATAATCCAGGTACCAAACTAATTTTTCACAATAGTATGGCCGGAAACTACTTTGCCAAATGCATCTTTAATAACAATGACGTAGGTGCCTGCTGCAAAATCACCAACTGAAACAGTGTAAGCGCCTTTCCCGGATTGGTTAATTACAGGCATTATTTCTCTGCCAACCAGATCGTAAACAGTAATGTTCTGGCCATCAATTAATCCAGTTACATAAACCAGGTTATGTGCCGGGTTAGGGTAGACATCAATACCCTGATTGCCTGAAGCAATATGGGTATTTAAAGTTCCACCGCCGCCACCACCGCCGCCGCTGTGCAATGAAGTATCAAGTACTGTATCAATAATACCGCCTTTGAAAGAGTATCCATAATCAAGGTAAGAACTGTCGCCGGGGCCAAGGTTGATTTTATAAACCAGCCCAATACCCTGATTGCCCGATAGGGTATCGGTATAGTTGTAATGAGCCACATCGCCAGCCCAGATTGATGCCAAAGTGCCGGGGCCGGGCATTGTGGAATCTTTCATGATGAAACATTTTGCACGGGGATCGCGGGTGCCGAGCGCAATGTATGCCAGGGTATCTGTAATACCAGTGGCTGATACTACAACCAAGCCATCAGGATTTGGAAGCTGATGAACTATCTTGGCTTTCGTATTGTAATTGGAAGTAATGGCCCAGTTGTTATGTGGATTTATAAACCTTAAATAGTAAAAACTATCGGGGGTAGTTGCTGCGTTATAGAAACCTACATGTACCATAAGATAAAGTTTGGTGGTATCGATTGTAGTAACCTGGTTTACGTTAATGGAATCGTATGCACCGCCCCAATAACCCTTTATTGTGCTACCAGTGGATAAACACGAAATATTGGAGCCAGATATGGGGCCGGTATAGCCTGAAGTTGTAGCATAATAGTTGTAAGAATACGCTGTTCCGGTACCTGCTGTTGAATTCTCCATTGCCCAGCCTTCGCGTGGGTTGGTTGCCATTATATAATCGCCATAATAAGATGCCCAATTGGTAAGATTGGGGTCGGCAACAAAGCCTATTTGTAAGCTGAAATTAGACGTAGGCGGACAATCATTGTTCATTGTATCGCTCACATTGGGATGATACCCTGCTGGAGCTTCGATACTGGAACCAAATGCCCCATTATTGTTGATCCCGATTTCCATGTGGCTGCCCTTAAGGAAAATATCGCAATCCACCAGCTGCGCATTGGCAATACCAGAAAAAGCGATAAACGCAACCAGTGAAATACCCGAAAGTAAAAGTCCTTTTTTCATGTAAAGCTATTTTATGAGATTAAATATAAGTTTAATATGGTGGCAGGCAAACAAAGTTAATAATAAAAGTAAACTTTATTTTTATTATTTTAATTTTTTCAGTAAAAAAATAAAATAGCCGGAATTTGGTAGGCACCAACCATTTTATTTTAAGTGCAATAAGAATATAGCGATTTCAACTTCTGTGCCCCCATTCAAATTTTTGTTGGGCCAGCATTAATCAGTATAAAAACATTTAGCCCCAGCTATTAAGCAGGGGCTAAATAATTAAATAAGCAAAAAGGAATTAAGCGATTTCAACTTCAGCGCCTGCATCTTTCAGCTTGGCTGCAATATCTTCAGCTTCACCCTTGCTGATACCTTCTTTTACGTTCTTAGGAGCGCCATCAACCAGTTCCTTCGCTTCTTTCAGGCCAAGACCAGTCAGGTCTTTCACTGCCTTAACAACGTTCAGTTTTGAAGGACCTGCATTCTTCAGTATTACGTTGAATGAAGTCTTCTCAGCTGCTGCTGCCGGAGCGTCGCCTGCTACAACTGCAACTGCTGCAGCTGCTGCTGGTTCGATACCGTATTCAGTTTTCAGTACGTTTGCCAGTTCCTGTACATCTTTAACTGTCAGGGCAACTAATTGTTCGGCTAATGCTTTAATGTCTGCCATTTTATGAATTTTTAATGTTGTTTTTAAAATTGTTTACTTGTTTTACTCGTACTAATATAGTTGGTCTTGGAAGCCCGTTTTTAATGAGTTTGCAGTTGGCATTTTACAATTTGCAGCTGCCGGTATTCTTACAAACTTTGTTTCTTTTTCAAGATTTGCAGCCAACTGTAAATTGCCAATTGTATACTGCAAATTGAAAATTATGCTGCAACTTCTTCTGTTGCGCCGCCTGCTTTCTGCTCGTGGTGGTGCAACAATGCAGCCAGTACGCGTTTTGCAGGAGATTGTAACAATCCGAGAACTTCGCCGATAAGCTCGTTCTTCGTCTTGATGTTGGTAAGCGCTTTCAACTGGTCGTCGCCAGAGAAAACATCAGTGCCGATGAGGGCAGCCTTCAGTACCGGCTTGTCCTTATTGGTTTTGCGGAAAGAACTCAGGATCAGCGCTGGTTCTTTTGGTGAATCAGAGAACATAAGCGCTGTTACGCCATGCAATGATTCGTAAACGCCGGTATACTTTGCATCATTAAAGCTTTCGAGGGCTTTTTTGATAAGGGTATTCTTGGCAACCTTCATTTCTACATTCTTTTCGAAACAAAGCCTGCGCAGAGCGCCTACCTGTGCTACCGTCAATGATTCGGTATTTGTGATATAAAAGTTGTCGTACTGAGAGAATTTCCCCTTCAGTACTTCTATTGCTTCATTTTTTTGAGCAGGTGTCATTGTTGCTAATTTGATAATTTGGGAATGAGCCGATGTGCAAATGAAATTCTATTTACTACACTGCTTTTTCTCAAAAAGTTATTAAATCAATTTTCTTTATTTATTGTCTAACGCCTCTCAGGAATTGGCACATTGGCACATTTCCGAATTGGCACATTTTTTTAGCTGTGTACTGATTTAGTATCAATAGCCAGACCCGGGCTCATTGTAGAAGCCATGCTCATGCCTTTCAGGTAAATACCTTTTGCAGAAGCCGGTTTCAGACGAACGAGTGTATTAACCAGTTCCTGTGCGTTTGCAGCTATTTTCTCAGGAGTAAAAGATACACGGCCGATAGAGGCGTGGATGATACCAGCCTTGTCGATCTTAAAGGCTATTTTACCACCTTTTACTTCATTTACTGCATTGGCCACATCGTTGGTTACCGTACCTGTCTTAGGGTTCGGCATCAGGTTACGTGGTCCGAGTATTTTACCCAGACGGCCTATTTTAGGCATCACCGATGGGGTAGCAACGATTACGTCTACATCGGTCCAGCCACCTTCTATTTTGCTTACAAACTCATCCAGGCCAACGAAATCGGCGCCTGCTGCTTTTGCTTCAGCTTCTTTATCGGGTGTGCAAAGAACGAGTACGCGTTTGGTTTTACCAGTGCCATGAGGCAGGGTAACTGTACCGCGGATAGCCTGATCGGCTTTCTTCGGGTCAACACCAAGGCGGATATGAACATCAACCGAGCTGTCGAACTTAGTGAGATTAATATTTTTAACCACGCTGGCTGCTTCAGTCAGTGTGTATTGTTTATTTTTATCGAGTTTGGCTTCTACAGCCTTTCTTTTTTTAGTGATTGCCATTATCAACTTTTTTTAAATAAGGTAAAAAATCGCTGTTTACTTAACAGTTATTCCTGCGGGCGGAGTGCCTTCAACGGTGAACCCCATGCTGCGCGCTGTGCCTGCCACCATACTCATGGCGCTGGTTAGTGTGAAGCAGTTAAGATCGGGCATTTTGTCTTTGGCAATCAACTCTACCTGATCCCAGGTTACCTTGCCCACTTTCTGCCTGTTTGGTTCCTTAGAGCCATGAGGTTGTTTAGCAAGTTCCATCAACTGCACAGCAGCCGGAGGTGTCTTGATAACAAACTCGAACGACTTGTCGGTGAAAACGGTAAGTGTTACGGGGAGAATTTTACCTATTTTGTCCTGTGTACGAGCATTGAACTGCTTGCAGAACTCCATAATGTTGACGCCCTTAGAGCCGAGCGCCGGGCCGATTGGAGGGGCAGGGTTTGCCTGACCGCCTTTTACCTGCAGCTTCACGAAGCCGCTGATTTCTTTAGCCATTTAATTTTTTTTGGTGTTAACGAATGTTCGCCCTTTTCAGGACTACTATTTTCTCCCAATGCAACCTATAAAAAGAGCAATATGAGAATTGGAGTGCAAAGGTAAGGGGAAAAAGTAATTCAACAATCAAAATTGGAAAAATATTTCTTTGATTGGGATTTGGGATTGGGAATTTGGGATTGGGAATTTGGAATTTGGAATTTGGGATTTGGGATTTGGAATTTGGGATTTGGAATTGGGAATTTGGGATTGGGAATTTGGGATTGGGAATTTCCACTTTTCTTTAAAATTGAGGGGTTAAGGTATAATTGAAAAAATGTGGTTTTAATTATTATGTTTAAATTATTGGTTATCAGTTTATATGTTAATAAAAATGGTGAAAAATAGGGTATAATTTAGGTATAAAAGGGTATATTTAGGTATAAAAAGGTATAAAAAGGTATAA
>CAIVEH010000234.1 GCA_903904855.1 uncultured Bacteroidota bacterium
CCTATCTTTTTCTGATAAACCCTTATAGTAGGTAATCATCAGCTCTTCCACTTCATTTGAGTAGAAATCTCTCATTGTAAAACCCTTTAGTTTTACAATATTACAAAATATTTTGGTGTACTTTATTTAATCGACTTTACTTAGGAACATTGATAGGTAAATTTATTAATGATTTCCTTAGTGAATCTTTTGAGCTCCATACCTTGATTTCCTTCTACTTTGTCTGAAAATTGACACAATGGCTCAGAATAAAAAACAGTTTAAATAAGTAAAGCAATAAGAGTGTGGCATACCAAACTTCACGTCTAAATAAAAATTACCTGCAAATTTCCATTGGAATAAGTAAATATCTGATTTATTACCTGGAAGAAATAGAAAAACATTATGATCCAAACTATTTTTTGTTATTTTGTATACCATTTTTAATCAAACCCCAAAACTCCTTATAATGAAAAATATAATTATTAAACATTGCCTCATGCTGATAATAATCCTATCAGGATGGCAAACCACCCGATGCCAGATTATTAATACCTATGGTGGCAATGGTGTGGCTACCTATGCGGGAGATGGCGGCCCGGCCACCAGCGCAAGCCTCAACCACCCTATAGAAATAAACTGTGACGTGGCTGGCAATTTATATATTGCCGACTTTTACAATAATTGCGTAAGAAAAATAAACACTGCGGGTATAATAACCACTATAGCCGGAACTGGGGTTGCCGGGTTCAGCGGCAATGGCGGGCCAGCCACAGCAGCTCATTTCAACGGAGTATATGGTGTGTGTATGGATTATAGCGGCAATTTATATATCAGCGACAATGGAAATTACGTAATCCGGAAAGTGAATACAGCCGGTATTGTTACAACATTTGCAGGTACAGGGACAATGGGATACAGCGGTGATGGCGGGCCTGCAACTAATGCTCATTTGGGTGCTCCAGCCTATATAAGGGCCGATAATACAGGAAATATATTTTTTGCTGATAATTTCAACCACGCTATCAGGAAAATCAGTACTTCAGGTATTATCACAACAATAGCCGGAAATGGAATACCGGGTTATAGTGGAGATGGTGGCCCGGCTACTGATGCTCAGCTGAATTATCCTGTGGGTGTATGGCCGGACAATGCAGGAAATGTGTATATCGGTGATGGATTAAACAACGCAATAAGAAAAGTAAGCGCCTCTGGGATTATTTCAACAATTGCAGGCAACGGGATTTCAGGATATACCGGTGATGGCGGTCCGGCTACAGCCGCTACTCTTAACTTAAGTAATGATGTAATAATTGATGTAGCTGGTAATATTTATATTGCAGACAATTACAACAATTGTGTACGTAAAATCAATACTTCCGGAATAATTTCAACCATTATCGCCACAGGTACTCCCGGTTTCAGTGGAGATGGAGGCCCTGCGAGTGCTGCCAAGTTATATAATGTCAATGGCCTTTCGATAAACGCTAGCGGACAGTTCTTTGTTGCTGATGTTTTAAACAACCGCATACGCACCATTACAACAGTGCCTGATCCATTTTATTATACAGGCGGAGACTCAAGAAGCTTGCTGATATGTAATACAGAAGTGCCAACACCGGTGAACATTGATACCTTTCTTAGCGTTTTTGACATCAACACCGGGCATACTGTTACCTGGACTGTGGTACTTGCTCCTATGCATGGCATACTCACTGGTCCATACTCCATGACGGCTACCGGTGGGATAATAACACCTTCAGGATTTACATATACACCTGCAGGTGCATTTATTGGTACAGATGTATTCAGAATATGTGCAAAAGATGGCGCTCAAACAGATACCGTGACCATAAATGTAACTTTGGCTATGTATCCTTCCGGTGGTATTATCAGCGGTACAGACAGTATTTGTGTCGGGCAAACCGATACATTGTCCGAAACAGCAACAGGGGGTATATGGAATGTTACCAGCTCCATTTACACAAATATAACAACTGATGGTATAATAACCGGGCTGGTACCTGGTTCTGACACTGTTACTTATATTGTAACTAATGCTTGTGGAACTGCAACTGCATATTACACTGTATATGTGAAATCTTATGCTTCCTGTCATACCGGCATTAACAGTATGGGAAATGCCGCCAATCACTTTCTGAAAGTATATCCAGATCCAGCCAATGGTGAAATCAGTGTAGAGTCTGACGAACAGATCCGACAATTAAAAATCACCGGTCTTGCAGGCCAGGAAGTATTTTCCGGCAGGTATCAGTCTCAACATGTAACGCTTAATATTTCAGCGCTTCCTTCAGGTATTTACTTTATAAAGGTGAACGGTTTGGAAGTCAGGAAGTTTGTAAAACAATAATCATTCTTTCAAAAACTTGATAACATCACTACCTGTTATCTTTACGATGTAAAGATAACTAATCTAGCTGGTGAATGCAGTCAGAAGCATGAATGCCATTTAATATCTCATTACTGTATGGCATTGCAGAAATAAACAATTTCATGATTTAAACTGTTGGCTGGTAGATTCCCTCGTCGCCTCTGCCATATCCTTTATCAGCAAAGGGTCGCGTTCAATGGCGTTGCCTACAACTATCAGGTTTGCCCCGGCCTGGCAATTTTCATATACTTTTTCGGGAGTGAGGATGCCGCCGCCTACAAAGAGGGGAATATCTATGTGGCTGCTCACTTTGTGTATCATTTCGGCGCTTATGGGCCTGCGGGCGCCGCTGCCTGCATCCATGTATATCACATGTTTACCCTGCAGCTCGCCTGCCCATGCGGTGCATAAGGCTATCTCGGGTTTATCGTGAGGTATGGGCTGGGCATTGCTCATATACGATACGGTTGTCTGCACACCACCATCTATGATCATATATCCGGTGCTGATCACTTCCAGCCCGCTGGCCTTTACCTGCGGTGCAGATACTACGTGCTGCCCAATGAGCAGTTCGGCATTACGGCCCGATATGAGGGATAAATACAGCAGCGCATCGGCATAAGGGGTAACCTGGGCGGGGCTGCCGGGGAAAAGTATAACAGGGATATCGCTCTCGGTCTTGAACCGTTGAATGCAGAGCTCCATCTGGTGGGCCATAAGCAGGCTGCCACCCATAAAGAGGTAATCTACCTTAGCATTATTACACAACCTGGCAAGGTACTGCATATCGGCAGGGGCCACCTTGTCGGGGTCTGCCAATACTGCAAAGCCGCTTTTATTAAGGGCTTTGAGAGACTGTAGTTGTGTAAGTATAGAACCCATAGTACCTAAAACCCCAAACCCCTAAAGGGGCTTCACTGGTGAATATATACTCAGCTTTTGTGCTAAATCACCTTTATACCTTAATTCCGAAATAAAATGCAATGTCATTATGCTCAATAAAAAATTATAGTCTGGATTACCGACTAAAGCTAAATGCATGGTTCCCCTTTAGGGGACAGGGGTGGGGTGAGGTTTTATGGCCTCATCCTCGTTGTCCTCTGCTCTATCCTTTTCTCATAATCCTTGCCCTGAAAAATGCGGTGCACATAGATACCCGGCACATGAATGCAGTTAGGGTCCAGCTCTCCCGGCTCTACCAGTTCTTCCACCTCGGCAATGGTTATCTTACCTGCCATTGCCATCATGGGGTTAAAGTTCCGTGCTGTATCCCTGAATACCAGGTTGCCGGTCCTGTCGCCTTTCCATGCTTTTACAATTGCAAAGTCGGAATCGAAAGCATATTCCAGCAGGTAATTTTTACCATTGAAGTTGCGTACTTCCTTGCCCTCAGCTACCTCAGTGCCATAGCCAGCCTGAAGAAATACCGCAGGCATACCATAACCGGTAGCCATGCAGCGGGTAGCCAGTGTGCCCTGCGGCACCAATTCCACTTCCAACTCGCCACTCAGCAACTGCCGTTCAAATTCGGCATTCTCACCCACATAGGATGAGATCATTTTCTTCACCTGTTTCTGCTCCAGCATCAGGCCTATTCCAAAGCCATCAACCCCTGCATTGTTACTAATGCAAGTAAGGTTTTTAACACCGCTCCTCACCAGCGCGGCAATACAATTCTCAGGTATGCCGCACAGCCCGAAACCGCCCAGCATCAGTATAGCCCCCGATGGAATATCCCTTATGGCCTCATCGGCGCCCGCAACAACTTTATTCATGTAGTTGGAATTTGAGTGCTAAATTAAGCGATTAGTTGATAGGTTCATAGCTTGGAAAGGTATTTAACCAACTCACGGAGTATCAGTCATCCTCCTCATCATGTATCGGTGTAAAAATAACCTGCCCTGGTTTTAACCGCACTCTTTTTTCTTTTTTGGTATTCCAGTGGTATATTACCTCCTCCGGGTCGTCATAATCAGAGTACATATCCTCAGATATTTTCAAAATCCGGTAGCCCGACAATTTGTATTCTGCAATTTCCATACCGGTATGAAATTCTTTTGTGGAGAAAATGTGGTGACTATAACTGTCTATCTTAGGGTTGTCCAGGTCATCAAATCCGTTCACTTTATGGGGCACACCGTTTTTGTCTATCAGCCACAGCCACCAGGTTATAGGCCCGTGTCCACCGTTCCACCAGCCATTTTCTACAAATGAGAGGTCGTTAATGCCATCACAGTTCCAGTCTTTATACCTGAACCTGAAATTCGAAACCTCTGTTGAGTCTTCCAGAACTTTTTTCCATGTGTTGTTTCCGTTTTTTTTATAAACAATCATTTTTGCAAAAGGCATCGCATTTTTTTCACCTATATCATAGAATACAACTGCATGAATCTGATTCCTGGAAAATATGTGGCCTGCATGAATAAAGTTGTAAAAATTCTCGATTGCCCCGAATCCCTGATCATAAAAGGATATAGTAGTATCAAAAGCAGTATCGCTTTTGTGGCGTTCGAAAAATGCTAAAAGGGGTTTACTATGTGCCACGAAATCGGGTGTATCGGGATATTTTATTTTGTTTGAGGAAGAGTCCGCAGTGATTTTGATCACTTTAGGTTTTGGTGCAATCGGGCCGCAATTGGCCAAAAGCATAACAACTATTGAGGCCAGTATTAGTCTGGCAGCAGAACTTAACATCTACAAACAAACGCACAGAAAGGCTGCTTTGGTATTATTTATGGATAAAATAGTTTTATCATCATTCCTTAATTAATTTTGAGCCTTATTGAAGCAAATACCATGTCCAAAAAACACACTGCCCGCCCCGATGGCCTTGCCTATTCTACCAACAAGGATTTCTTCAAGGATTTTCCGGAAGAGGAGGCTATGGAAACCCTGCCAAAGGAGAAACAAAAACTGCGGGTAAAACTCGATACCAAGCAGCGCGCCGGTAAGGTAGTAACGCTGATAGATGGCTTTATTGGTACAACTGATGATATAGAAGCTCTGGGCAAGCAACTGAAAACAAAATGCGGCGCAGGTGGCAGTGTAAAGGATGGTTTTATCATCATTCAGGGAGATTATAAAGATAAGGTTATTGCCTGGTTAAAAGATTGGGGGTATGCGGGGACGAAATGAAATTAATCGCGAACCGTAACAGTAGAAAAACGGACTGTTTCCGGCGCAAATTGTTTAAGTTTGATACAAATAAAACGCAATGGACTCCGCTCAAATAAAAGATAAAATACACAAATACCTGGATACCGCTGATAATTCGCAACTGAATGAACTATACGAATTTATAGAGGAAATCAAGTATCTCAATAATACAGAAATCTATGATGAAGCTACCATGAATTTACTTTTACAGAGGCGGGAAAACCATCGCAAAAGATTAACTAAATCATATTCTGCCGAAGAAGTAATGAATATGATAAGACAGCCCAAAAAGTAAATTTTCCTGTACTTCTTTTCTTATTTTTGCTCAATATTCACTTCAGGCGCTAACTTTTAATACAAAATGCTGCAAGACATAAAAATAATCAATGAGAAAGAAACCCGTGGTGGTTTCGGCGAAGGAATACTGGAAGCGGGCCGCCGCAACCCCAATGTGGTAGCGCTTACTGCCGACCTGGCGGGTTCGCTGAAGCTGAACGCGTTCATCAAGGAATTTCCGGATCGTTTTGTACAGTGCGGTATTGCTGAAGCCAATATGATAGGTGTGGCGGCAGGATTGACCATTGGCGGCAAAATACCTTATACTACTACGTTCGCCAATTTCTCCACATCCCGCGTGTATGACCAGATCCGCCAGAGTGTGGCCTACAGTGGCAAGAATGTAAAAATATGCGCATCGCACGCCGGGCTTACCCTTGGTGAAGATGGCGCTACCCACCAGGTGCTGGAAGATATAGGCATGATGAAAATGCTGCCGGGAATGACCGTTATTGTACCCTGCGATTTTAATCAGACCAAGGCGGCAACAATTGCTATAGCCGATTATGAAGGCCCTGTGTACCTCCGTTTCGGCAGGCCGAAATGGCCCAACTTTACTGCTGAAGACCAGAAGTTTGAAATAGGTAAAGCCCAGCTGCTGGCAGAAGGAAATGATATATCCATTTTCGCATGCGGCCATATGGTTTGGCTGGCTGTTGAGGCTGCAAGGGCGCTGGCCGAAAAAGGCATATCTGCCGAAGTAATCAATATACACACCATCAAGCCGCTGGACGAAGCTGCTGTGGTGGCATCTATAAAGAAAACAGGCTGCATAGTAACCGCGGAAGAGCACCAGATAAACGGTGGTCTCGGCGACAGCATTGCCAATGTAGCTGCCCGCGAATGCCCTGTGCCGCATGAGTATGTAGCCGTAATGGATACCTTCGGAGAAAGCGGCACGCCAATGCAACTGCTGAATAAATACGGGCTTACCACAGCCCACATTATTGAGGCGGCAGAGAAGGCCTTCAGCAGGAAAAAAGGCTGATCCTTTAAGGCTTATCCTGAAGTTACCCGATATTTTGAAAGTACCTTTTTTACTTTAGAATAATGAATCTACCTCAGAAACATTCCAATACCGGTACCTCTATATTTGCGGTAATGAGCGGACTGGCTAGCCAGTATAATGCAATCAACCTCTCACAGGGTTTCCCTGATTTCCCTATAGACGAGCAATTGTCTGGCCTGCTGGGAAAGGCTGCCAGGGAAGGTCATAATCAGTATGCACCAATGCCCGGATTGCCCATATTACGGCAGGCAATTGCAAATGACTTTAAGATCCGTTATGGGGTGAATATAGACGCTGATAGTGAGATAACTATTACCCCCGGCGCCACTTATGCCATATACACTGCATTTACTTCAATATTACAACCAGATGATGAGGTTATTGTGCTGGAACCTGCCTACGACAGCTATATTCCCAATATAGAAACAAACGGGGCAGTGGCTGTTACAGTATCTCTCTCAGCTCCTGATTTTAAGGTAGACTGGAACAAGGTAAAGGCAGCCATAACAACTAAGACAAAGGCGATTATTGTAAATACCCCACATAACCCTACAGGAGCCATCTGGGAGAAAAGTGATTGGGATACACTGGCCAGCTTGGTAAGGGATACAGAGATCATTATCTTTTCTGATGAAGTTTATGAGCAGCTTGTTTTCGACGGGCAGAAGCACTACAGTGTGCTGGAACATGAAGAACTGAGACAAAGAAGTTTTGTGCTTTATTCATTTGGCAAAGTATTCAATAATACTGGCTGGAAGATGGGCTATTGCATTGCTCCGCCTGCCTTCACAGTAGCTTTCAGGCGTATCCATCAGTTCCTGGTTTTCTGTGTCAATACGCCTGCACAGTTTGCACTGGCGCATCATATGGGCAATAATAATGCAATTCCAGTTGGCCAGCTGATGCAGCAGAAACGCGATCATTTTCTGGCATTGCTGGCACACACGCCTTTCACCATTTATGGGCCTGCCAGGGGCAGCTACTTCCAGGTAGCAGGCTACGACAAGATCAGTAACCTGCCAGATATGGAATTTGCACAGTGGCTCACAAAAGAATATGGTGTAGCTACAATACCTGTAAGTGCTTTCTATAAAAACAAACAGGATGATCATCTGATCCGGTTTTGTTTCGCCAAAAAAGAAGAAACTATTATTGAAGCAGTAGCCCGTCTCTCCACCTTAAAGCCTCTGTGAGCGGGAATTATAGCTTATCCATGCACCAAAACAGAATAACATGGAACTGCTCAAAAAACTCAAGATAAAACAAAATGAACCATTATGGGTCATAAATGCACCTGGAGATTGTATTGATCTGTTTGCAGATCTTACACTAATCACAAAACCCGGTAAATTGAAACCTGCAGGCCAGCTCGTATTGTTTGCCACCAGTTCGGGTGAATTATTTCATTTTCTGGCAACTCTCGAAGACTACATTGCACCCCATACTTTATTCTGGGTATTTTATCCAAAAAAATCAGGCACCATTTCATCCGATCTGGTTCTGATGGAACCCTGGGAGCAGGTTTTAAAAATTGGTTATCGCGGGCAGTCTTCTGCATCCTTAAATGATAACTGGACGGGTTTGAGAATGACCATTGCCCCCAGAGAAAAGCCATCCATTTGTGAGCTGCCTATGGAAGAAAGGCAGGTGGATGGCATTGATTTTGTAAACAGGACTGTGAAATTACCCACTGATGCGCATGATGCTGTAAATCAATTCGAGGGTATGGCAGCCTGTCTTGAATCGTTATCCTTTACTGCTAAAAAGGAATATGTAATGAATATTACCGGAGCTAAGAAGGAAGAAACAAGGATCAAACGGATCAATAAAATGATCAATGACCTAGAGCAAAAAATGTACACCTCCGACTTGAAAACCAAAACAAAGAAGGCTTAGACATACAAATCGTAAATTCAGATTTGACAACTTTTTAAAAGTTGTCAAATCTCATTTGTGTCCTCACTTTCTTTATTTACAGTTGGTTTCCACAGCGCTTTCCACTCCATAGGTGTAAGTGCATCCTTCACATCAAAGTTCCCGATTTTGGTCCGCCTTAATTCTGAGAGATATGCACCACAACCCAGCAATTCACCAAAATCATTGGCCAACGACCGTATATAAGTGCCTGTACTGCACAAAACCCTGAAACGAACATCAGGCAAATTGACAGAAATGATTTCAAACTCACTGATTATTACCGGCCTGGGCTCCAGAACCACTTCAATACCAGCACGGGCCAGGTCGTAAGATCTTTTACCATCCCTTTTAATGGCAGAGTGTGAAGGTGGAATCTGGAGTATATCGCCTGTAAGCTTTTTTACAGCTTCTGCAATTTGTTCGCTTGTGATATGTTCATACGGCCTGGCGTTTTCCGGTATACTTTCAAGATCATATGTCGCTGTACTGGCACCAAGCTTAAAAACGCCGGTATATTCTTTAGGCAGTTGCTGGTAACCCGATATTTGCTTGGTCATAGCGCCAGTGCAGCAAATAAGAAGCCCTGTAGCAAGGGGGTCCAGGGTGCCGCAGTGGCCTGTTTTGGCACGAAGCGTGATTTTAATACTGTTTACCGCATCAAATGATGTCCATTTATAAGGTTTGTCTACAAGTATTACCCCACCCTTTTTAAGTTCAGGTGGCATTGGCCTTTTTTGCATAGTTGCAAAGGTAGGTATCGGTTTATAACTGGTGTGAATATTCAATGAAAGGAAAAAAATAAAAAAATTTTTTTCTGCCTGGAAATTTTTATAATTAATTATTAATAATATAAAAATGCACATCACATTGGTAATCAATTATAATTTGTAAATAGCATAGTTCAATACAGCGGAAAAGACAGGCATTTTACATTATACTGAAAAATATCTGAAAATTTTTTTTCTACCGAGGGTTACCTTTTTCTGAAACAGGTATAAATGTGCATAACCAACTAAAAAACAGAATTATGAAATTTGTAAAATTATCAATCGTTGCTCTTTGCTTAGGCGTATTTGTAACTTCTTGCGGCGACAGCAAACCAGCTGATGCAAGTGCTACTACTACTACTATGGCTACTACTGAGGCTGCAGCTACAACTACAACTGTTGCTCCTAAAGTTGACACCCCAACAGCTCCTGCTGCTAAGGTTGATTCTCCAGCTAAAAAGTAATCAGCAATTAGTGCAAAATAATAAAACCATTCGCCAATGCGAATGGTTTTATTATTTTGGTGATTACCTTGCAGCTGTACCCAGGAAAATGGAATTTTGAACCGGAAATAAAAGTGTAAATCTGCTGCAATATGAATACAATGAAATTGACTGTTTCTCTGCTGCTCATAGCTTTCCTATCATCTTGCGGCAGCGGGCAAGTGGAGCGGGTTAAAGCCGACTCTTCGGTAACGAGCGCATCTATAGGAGATGTGCCATTGCCAGCCACCATAAATACTGATACCACCACAGCTGCACCCGTTCCTTTGAATGATTCTACTACCATTACAAAGGCTGATACACAGGTAGTCAATTTCCCCGATGCAGTAAAAGAAACCGATAATAAATCACCAAAGCCAAAAAGTCATTAATTTTATTGAAGTGATACTTTCCCAGTTAGGGAGAGATGGATAATGCTACAAAGAATAGTATACTAAAACTATATACCAAGATCTCTAACCCACATTGCAGGTTTTGTTAATTAGATGTTATTATTTCATACCTAATTCGTAAAATGTCTGGAAATCGATACTTGTTTATTCGTAGGGGAGTACGATATAAACGAAAATACGACAGCCACAATGGCTTCAATTGATTTGTAGTACACAAAATACAATATTTTATATGCATTTTAGCGATACAAATATTGCTTTCTTTGCTCTGTAATTATTGAAGATGCAACAATCAGGTTTTGAGCCAATTATAAAATCTGTAGTACACAAACTGGAACTCAAAAATTTTCAATATATTGATATTGAATTGGTTACAGCGATCAAGCTGCAATGTGGGCTA
>CAIVEH010000235.1 GCA_903904855.1 uncultured Bacteroidota bacterium
AAGCCCCATCCAATATTCGAAGTCAGTACACTCTTTGATCGCCTCAAAATCGGCATGTGTCTTATTCGTAGTCTCAACAAAATTCTTTGGGAATTTCAAGTCTGCCAACAAATGCAGGTAAAATGAACAGCTATCGCCTGACCTTTGATAAAATTGCCAAATCATTTAGCCTGAATTATTCATAAAAAAAGGAAAAACCCTTGTGTGATTTAAGATAATTGCTTATCTTACAATTAGTTAGAAAGTTATCACACTATGAGTTTTTCCAAAAATAAAGGTACAACAAGTTTTGAAAATACCCAGCCTGTTTTATTCAATTTATGTTCTGTAAAAGGGAAAGAAGTTGAGCTCAGTTTTACAGGAGCTGATATTTCTTCTGATGGCGGATTGCTACTGCTTAAAGAGTGTGAGCAACAAGTTGGGATTATTAATTCCATTACATCGTGCCTTCGGGATGAACGTAATGCCTCCTATGTGCGCCATAGCTTTAACCAGATGCTTACCCAGCGGGTATTTCAGATAGCCGCCGGATATGAAGATGGCGATGATTGCGATAGTCTTCGTGGCGATAACATTTTCAAGTTATGCAGCGGTAAACTGCCCGACGAAGGGGATTTGGCTTCTCAGCCTACTATGAGCAGGTTTGAAAATACCCCCAGCCGTAGCGATCTGTATCGTATGGCCGAGGTTTTTCTGAAGAACTTTATGAACTCCTACAGTGAACAACCACCTGTAATTATTCTGGATGCTGACGATACCGACAGCACAACATACGGTGGTCAGCAACTTGCTTTGTACAATGATTATTATGGCGATTATTGCTACATGCCCCTTCATATATACGAAGGTCTGTCGGGCAAGCTGGTAACTACCATATTAAAGCCGGGCAGGCGCAGTAAGAATATCAACGTGTTTGCTATCCTTTCGCGCATAATAGAAGCAATCCGCAGTCAATGGCCCAATACAGTAATTGTGATCCGGGGTGATAGTCATTTTTGCAGCCGTCAGTTGATGGATTGGAGTGAGGGTATGGAAAAAGTACATTTTCTTACTGGTCTTACCGGCAATGTGAAACTGCATCAACTTGCGGCCGTTACTATTGAGTCGGCTAAAAGAGAATATGAGCAAACCAAGCGGCCTGTAAAGCGCTACCACAGCTTTGAATACCAGGCTGGCGAATGGAAAAATGCACAGCGGGTAGTAGTAAAAGTGGAAGTAGGCGATAAGGGCACCAATATCCGTTATGTAGTTACAGATATGCGTCAGTGGCGCACTCAGCAGCTTTATGAAAAAGGATATTGCGCAAGAGGGGCTATGGAACTTCGCATTAAAGAACATAAAACCTATTTACGATCAGACCGGATGTCCTGTACGCAATTTGGAGCCAACCAGTTCCGCCTGTTTTTACATTCCGCCGCTTATGTGCTGCTGCATACACTGCAAACCGAAGTGCTGGGTACAACCGAATATGCTCACTCTACTTTTAAAACCATACGTGAAAAAATCATCAAGGTAGCGGCGTATGTAAAAGAGATAAAAACAAAAATCAAGATTGAGTTCCCCGCGTCATGTCCGCAAATAAAAGTCTTTGGCAGCAGCCTGTTGCTTTTTGAAACACTGCGAACATAGATTGACCTCAAAATCAACAATTATATTTTAATAAATCAATATTTGTTCCGTCAGGAATAGGGGAAACTATGCGTAATAAGCGCAAAAAATCGGCATAATCAACTGAAAATCAATATACTTAAAGCCGCTATCTAAAGAAAGACCATTTTTTTGACAACCAAAAATAATATCGCTCACAAAAATCAACTGTCCCAAATAGAAAATTTGAAATGTCTTGCCAGATTATGCGTTTATGAATAATGCAGGTTAAATTACCCTCGGTCAACCGCCACATTTTTCTAAATCCTCCCTTTCCCGTAACTTCGCACCCCTTTTTGTGTGTCAACCTGTCAGGTAATAAAAGATAGCATGACTTTTGATACGGATTGGGTTTGGATTAACCCGAATGCGCCAGGTAATAACCCGGACTTTCGACTTTATACTTTCGACTTTATACTTATTTAAAATACAATACTGAACAATGATCTCATTTATCTCGAAAATATTTGGTGGCAGCAAGTCCGATAAAGATGTAAAAAAAATACAGCCTCAGGTTGCTGAAATAAATAAATTTTATAACGATTACCAGACTATTTCAAACGACCAGCTACGTAATAAAACGCACGAATTCCGTGCCCGCATCAAGGAACACTTAGTAGATATAGACCAGCAGATAGCGGATAAAAAAGCGGAAGCCGAAGTAGG
>CAIVEH010000236.1 GCA_903904855.1 uncultured Bacteroidota bacterium
ACGCCGGATAAATATTCCAGGCAGTCGTCGTCTGTTTTAAACCGTTGGTGGAACATAATTGAATTCACACCTGCAAAGGTAATTCGCCTCTCCATAAGGCAAAGCTACATTATTGCGATCTAAACGCCTATACCTATAAAGTTTTATCAATCAGAACCTTTTTATCAGAAAATTTCCATTTTCTTGTCCCCCTACCTTTTATCTGCACAAAATCGGTAGGTGAGAATATGGGCCGCATAAGGCAAATATTCAACAAATCCTCACAATCATAGCCGGTGGTCATCATGCCAACCGTGGTGCAGATGCGGGTTTTGGATGTTTTATATAGTGGTGAGAAATTGCCAGTACCACTTAGGTTATTGTTTGCAAAATTGATGGTGAACTGCTGGGCATCTGTAATCTTTGAAGTGACCTGCAATGCAAAATCGGAATTGTATTTGCCGGGGAATATTTTCGGGGCCAGATCATTAAATACTGCTGCAATTTTGCGTGCGTGCTCCTGGCTTACACAAAAGACAATTGTTTTACCAATTTCGCCTGTTACGGGATCGAGAAATGCATTTTTGAGAAAGGTTTCGCAGAATATCTGATTCGTGTTATCGGAAAAGAATTTCTTTTCGAAATCTGAATCGCTGTAGGATTCTTCTTTGTCCTTGCCTTCTTCGTCCTGCACAATTACGGTATAACCTTTATCGGATAAGAGTTGGGTTGTAATATCGGTTCTGGCATCAATAACCAAGGGGTTCACCAGAAAGCCATCTCCTACACCATCGAGCAAGGTGTATTGAAAAGTGGGCTGGCCATTTTCGCATCCGAACGTGGTGTAAGTATCCAGTAACATCCGTCGCTCGAGCTCACGGGGATCTTTTTCACTCATCTTAGCAGTATCCACCATTTTCAGGTAAGCCTTTGGCGTGGCTGTAAGGCCCAGTTTGAAACCAAAGAAATACTCGAAAACAGCACGGGCATTGCCGCCTATAGAACGATGGGATTCATCGGAAATAATTAGATTGAAATCGGCAGGTGAAAAAATGCGTTTGTATTTATTATTGAACAAAAGCGACTGCACGGTAGTAACTACAATTTCGTGTTTGCGCCAATCATCTTTATTGTCTTTGAAAATGCAGCAGGACAAATCGCCTTTCAGATATTTTTTAAAGGCTTTATCGGCCTGGGTTTCAAGTTCAAGCCTGTCGACAAGGAAGAGTGTGCGTGTTGCATTACCAGAACGGTGAAACAATTTTATAACGGCAGCGGATGTAAGGGTTTTGCCTGTACCGGTTGCCATCTCAAACAGAAAGCGATTCTTGCCTTTAGCTACTTCTTCCTGAATCCGCTGCACTGCCCGTATCTGGTATTTGCGCAGAAAAGACAGGTTATTATCTTCAACAAAAGCATCACGCGTGGTATTATCAATATACAACGGCGATTTGTCGAATTCAGGTTTCTGGGTAGTGGCTATATAGTTTTTGTCAATTATTTCATTCTTCAGTTTTTCGGGATTGGGCTTATAATCGCAATACCCAATGACTTCCTTTTGAGCTGGTAAGCGGGAAATGATTGAAGGGTTTCCGGATTTTAAATCCCACAAGTAATGCAGGTTGCCATTAGTAAGAATTATAAAACGGCAATTTTGTGCTATTGCATAGGTGCGCGCCTGTTCTTTAGCATTCAGCGGCTCGATTTCTTCTTTTTTGGCTTCAACAACTACAAACGGATAGCCCCTGCTATCGAGGAGGAGATAATCAATAAAGCCATTGGTTGTTTTTTCAAAATTTTCGCCGAAACTATCGGTAACGGTGCGGGTGATTTTTATGCCGTTTTCCAGGATGATATTGGCTTTGCCATTTTCATTATCTTCAAAACGCCAGCCTGCATCTTCGAGGAGCTTATTTATTTTAATTCGGGCTTTTGCTTCTTTGGCTGCCATGGTGTGTAAAAATATGAAAATGATTCAATTGTATGAAAATGTTTTTTAGGGTTGGGGGTGCATATTTCCCGATGGGCATAGTAGAGATGCCTTCAATGCGTCCTTTGCGACATACCAATTTATAATGATTGATTAGGCTGCTCAATAAAGAAATATAGTACAAGCGAGCGTGGCAACGGATGCATAATAATAGCAGCCAAGCCGGGAACAAAAAATATTCGATTTTGACGATAATACCGGATTTCTCTACCCAAGCCCCTTTTTATACACCCTCAGGCACCGCTCCCGGGCCGCACTATGTTCCACTATGGGCAATGGATAAGTAAGCTGGTCATATTCAGGTACCCACTTTTTGATGTATTTCATTTGCGGGTCAAATTTCTGGGTTTGCAGGTAGGGGTTAAATATCCGAAAGTAAGGAGCTGCATCGCAGCCGCAACCTGCTGCCCACTGCCAGCCGCCGTTATTGGCTGCAAGGTCGTAGTCGAGGAGTTTTTCGGCAAAATAGCCTTCTCCCCACCGCCAGTCTATCAGCAGATGTTTGGTAAGAAAGCTGGCTGTGATCATGCGCACCCGGTTGTGCATATAGCCAGTCTCATTGAGCTGCCGCATACCTGCATCCACAATAGGATAGCCGGTCTGCCCGGTGCACCATTTTTCAAACTCGCCCTCATTATTCCGCCATTCTATTTGGTCGTATGCCGGCTTAAAACAGCCGGTTACCACATGCGGAAAATACCAGAGTATCATCTGGTAAAATTCGCGCCATATCAGCTCGTTCAGCAGAGTGCCATTCAGCTCCAATGCCCTGGCTGCCAGTTGCCTGATACTTATTGTCCCGAACCGCAGGTGCACGCTCAGCATGGTAGTGCCATTCACCCCCGGGTAGTCGCGGGTTTCATCATAATGCTTGGCTATATCCTCATCAAGTATGGCTGGCGGCACATTATATGTTGCTTTGTCAAAACCAATATCTTTCAGCGTAAGAAGCGGTGTGACCAGATCTTTAATGAGATGCTTATAATATTGTTCAACAGGATAAGCTTTGAGGTAAAAACTGTTCAGTTTTTCTTTCCATTTCCGGCTGTATGGGGTAAATACTGTGTAGGGCTCTTTATTATCTTTTACCACCTCATCCTGCTCAAAAATCACCAGGTCTTTGAACGAATGAAATGCTATGTTTTTTTCCTGCAGAAATGCCTTTATCTCTTCATCCCTTTTTAATGCATACGGCTCATAATCATTATTGGTATAAACGGCACTGATATTGAATTCCTCTGTCAGTTTCTTAAAGCAGGTTTGCGGTGTTCCATAACAGGTATATAATGAACTGCCAAGCATTTGAAGCTTATTTTGCAAGCCGCAGATGGTATCAAAAATGAAATTCACTCTTTTATCAGCCCGGTCGGTCAGGCTATCCAGAATGTTTGAATCATATATAAATATGGGCAAAACCGGCAAGCCCGATTTCAGTGCATGATACTGGCCGGCATTGTCTTCTAACCGCAGATCCCGGCGAAACCAAAATATTGTTAATGAATCTGGCATAATTTTTGCCTTATAGTTAATTAATATACCGTCTTACCCGATGCAGTGTATTTATCGGGTTTGCAGATGGTGCAGCCCACTATGAAGATGATACAGAGCTAAACCCGATTTCAAAGTTTGATCTCTTAAAAAATACAACTATGAAACTATTGTTTTTATTAATGCTGCCCGAATTGTTTCTTATATCTGCACTATTTTACTGCTATGGCATGTATTGTACCTGGCAAAGGCAGCAAAGAAACTGAATTTGCTGTATGGAGTATCAGGCTCCCGGAACGGTTAGCAAATAAAGTAAAAACAAATATTGAGGTGTGGTTTTATAAAAACTTATCGCCCTTATTTCGTTTTACCTCAGCCACATATTCTTTTATCTGCTGCTCTCGGTTGCGCTCGCAAATAAGCAGTACATCCTGTGTATCTACAACTATGAATTTTTCAAGTCCCTGCAGCACTACCAGTTTTTCGTTGGGGGCTTTTATCATACATTCGGTTGCATCAATCACCATTACATTCGAGCCGAGTACAGCATTCCCAAGGTAATCTTTCTCAGAGTTCTCAAAAGCAGATTCCCATGTACCCAGATCACACCAGCCGAAGTAAGACGGAATCACATATACATTCCGTGCCTTTTCCATAATACCGTAATCAATAGAAATATTGGTGCAGTGCGGATACAGCTTGGTAATCGTATCATGCTCTTCAGGAGTATTGTATACATCTTTTGCCTGCAGGAAAACCTCGTTCATCTCTGGCAGAAAATGCTCCAGTGCCGACATAATGGTTTTTACATTCCATACAAAAATTCCTGAGTTCCACAAAAAATCGCCGCTCTTCAGGAATGTGCGCGCGAGCTCAATGGATGGCTTTTCGGTAAAGGTTTTTACTTTATAGGTTTTGTCTATTTCCTGTCCCGGGTCATACTGGATATAACCGTAACCGGTATCGGGCCTGGTGGGCTTAATACCCAGGGTAAGTAAGGATTTGTGATGAGATACAAAGTCAAGCGCCTCATGAGCGGTGCGTTCAAAAGAATGCTCGTCCATTATCAGGTGATCGGCAGGCGACATAATTATATTGGCATGAGGATTGAGCGCCATCATTTTATGAGCAAAATATGCCGCGCAGGGAGCAGTATTTTTCCTCGATGGTTCAGATATTATATTGGCATCACTAATTTCGGGTATCTGGCTCTTGAGCGTACCCATGTACTGCTCATTGGTAATAAAGTAAATATTCTCCTTGGGGCAAATATGTTTAAAACGGTTGTAGGTCCACTGTATCAGCGACTTACCTGTTCCCAGCAGGTCGAGAAATTGTTTAGGATAGTGGCTGCGGCTTTCAGGCCAGAACCTGCTTCCTATCCCGCCTGCCATAATGGCTACATAATTATTTTGGATGTTCATTTTTTATTAGCAAGTCGTTTTTGTAACTGCCGGCAACAATGGGCTACCAGTGTAATGCAACCAACTCCGGGGTTTAAATCTGAATAAGGCCACAAAAATAATACAATTCGGGCTATTATTATTAATCAGAACGGCGACCTTTACCTGGCCGCCGTTCTGATTAATTTATTAATATCTATTCCGCCTCCGCGACAACCTCTTTTACTTCAGGTATCATTCTTTTCATCATCCCCTCAATCCCTGACTTAAGTGTGATCATTGATGACGGGCAACCGGAGCATGAACCCTGCAGCATCAGTGTAACTGTGCCGTTTTCAAATCCACGGAAACTTATGGCGCCACCATCCATTTCTACCGCTGGTTTTACGTAGTTTTCCAATAACTCCTTTATACGCCCCACCACATCCTCATTATCAGCGCTTATTGTAAAGGTTTCTTTCTTTGCAACTATCTGATCTGCATTTATCACCACTTTTCCTTCTTCCAAGTATTCTTTCAGAAATTCCCGGATGGATGGTATTACATCGTCCCAGTTGGTATCCTGTGTTTTGGTAAGTGTCACAAAGTTGCTGGCAATAAAAACACTCCTTATAAATGGAAATGCAAACAATTCTTTGGCCAGCGGAGATGGTGCAGCATCAGCTTCGGTAGGGAAATCAATACTTTTTCCCGGATATAACAGTTTGTTTGCTACAAACTTCATGGTTTCCGGGTTCGGTGTCATCTCAGTATATATACTCACGATAGTGTTACCTGTCTTCAACATTCTCTTAAAAATTTCAGCAAAAATACAGAAATTACAGAAGTAATGTGATTATTAATACTAATAGACCCTAAGGCTAAATCAATAATGCACCAAATACAGAAAAAAAAACTGACTTTTGTATTTTATTAATAAATTGTGGCCGGGTTTTTGTTCTATTTCAACAGAGACCAATAATTAAAACATGAAAAAGGTATCAGTTGCAGTAGTTTTAATACTTATTATCTTCACTACTTCCTGTATTGAGGTTAAACCCTCACATCATTATTACAAGCATGGCCACCACCATTACTGGCATCGGGTTTATTGATTCGGATTGGAGAAGGGAGGTGTAATTATTTCAGTTCTTTTAAGTTTTCCCCTTAGGTTGGCAAATTATTTATTTGCAATGTGTTGTTTTGGCTGATAACATTTATTTCAAACGCCATTTTTTTACTGGCTTACCTCAAATTCTTTTTGGAGTTAAGTATCTGCTTTAAACCCAGCCAGAGAAAATATTAATACCCGAAACAATTTATCCTGCCTCAAATCAGTTACATTACATAACCGCTGGCATTAACTTTGCTGATAGGGTTAAATAATCATCCTATTTTCAAACCAATTGCATAGAATTACCATACTATATAAAACAATATCGCTTCTATTTTTCCTGCTCGTTTTCTCAGCGGTTGCCCCCTCTATTGTTTATGGGCAGAGGCTGAGCTTAGAGGATAGTATCAGCTTCAGTAAACTTCATTTCACCCACAATAAATTTGTAAATAATATTTTCCAGCAGGCAGTCAATTCAATGAAGAAATCGCCCGATGGTCAGAATGGTTATACGGGCAAAAGTGAAGACCCTTACCTGCCCTATGAGGGTAAAATCATCAGGCATATCTATATTGAGCCCATCAACTTCAACAGATCTTTCCAGGACACCAGCAAGCGCGACAACAGTTTTGCTGCCAGAGCGGGCAACCGATTGCACAAACATTCCCGCAGATTTGTGATACGGGACAATGTTTTTATTGAGGAACACCAGCCGCTTAACGCCTATAAACTGGCCGATAATGAACGCTATATTCGTTCCAGAGCTTATATACACGATGCCCGTATTATTATCGACACTTTAGAGAATAACCCTGACTCTGTAGATATTACCATATTCACACAAGACCTGTTCAGCATTGGCGGCGGGGGAGCGTCAAACGGGTTTAACCATGTCAATCTGAATCTGTATGATGCAAACCTTGCAGGACTGGGACAGCAGGTAGATGCCACAGGTATATATGACTACAACCGCACACCGATATGGGGATACGGCGGGTTTTACAGGAAGTATAATATTATGCATTCATTTACTGATGTTACTGTTGGGTACAGCACTATGAATATCAGCGGTTATACCCATGAAGAAGAAACAACACGGTATTTCTCGCTGGGCAGGCAACTGATCTCACCTTACAGCCGGTATGCGGGGGGACTCACACTGAGCCAGAATGAAAATTACAATAGCTATCATATTCCCGACAGTATTGCTTACCTCTATAAGTATGATTTGTATGATGTTTGGGCAGGCTACAATCTGGGCATTAAATTACTTACTGCAACCAATAACACTATCCGCGACCGCCGCTTTTTTGCCCTTCGATATTATAAACGCGATTTTCAGGAAACTCCCTACCAGATTGGCAACAGGTTCGATCCTGTTTTCAACAGTACACAGGCGGTGCTGGGCCAGTTTACTTTTTTCAGGCAAGACTATTTCAAAACCCAATATATATATGGGTTCGGCACCACCGAAGATCTGCCATATGGTTACAACCTGGCTGTAACAGGAGGCTGGCACAGGCAGCTGAATATGCAACGTGCTTATGGAGGTATAAGCGCGTCGGAATATGTAGCAACACACCGTGGAGACTTTATTCAGTTCTACTTGCGCAGCGGTGGTTTTCTGTTTAAAAACAAAGTTCAGGATGGAAGTATTCTGCTGGGGGCCACTGCCTTCAGCCGTTTATTTTTTCTCAACAGCACCAAAATACGGCAATATATAAATCTTAACTTCACCTACCTTGGCAACAGGGTAACCTCTGCTCCACTGAAGGTTAACAACTTCTATGGCATACGTGGCTTCCTTTCCGATTCAGCATATGGATCCCGGCGGTTCAGCCTGCAGTTGGAAACTGAATTTTATATAAAATTTAAATTGCTGGGTTTCCAATTTGCACCTTTCCCATACTGCGACCTATCTGTAATAACTCCTGAGAATCAACCCTATTCCAAATCAGAATTATATACCGGATTAGGCGGCGGCTTCCGTACCCGTAATGAAAACCTTACTTTCGGCACAATAGAAGTACGGGCTTTTTTCTTCCCTGTTGCACCAAACAATATGAGCGGATTCAAAGTAGTTGTCAACAGTAATATCCAGTATCGCTACTCCAGCAACTATATCACTCCTCCCGAACTGGTGCGCCTGAATGATCAGTGATACTTAAGCTATCCATTCGGCAAGTGCATCAGCTATCTTTCTGTCGTTGCTCAGCCTTGGCACTTTATTTTGTCCCCCCAGTTTGCCAATAGATTTCATGTATCCGATAAATGCACCCTTTTGCATAGATCGCACTTTCAGTGTCTGAAGTATGTGCCCGATAATAAGGTCTTCATAATAAATGTTCTTCTGCCTCAGGTGGTTATTCAGTGATGTTGCAAAGCCCTCCATATCTGCGGGTGGAGTATCAAACTCTATAAACCATTCATGATACGGCAGCCCCTCACTAACCTGGATAGCTGGCGCTATTGTAAACTCAATTATGTGCGTATTAAATTCTGCCGAAACCTTATTCATAGCATATTCCACTTCTTCTGCTATAACATGCTCTCCAAAGGCCGATATAAAATGTTTGGTACGCCCGGTTACTGCAATACGGTATGGATCTATGCTTACAAACTTTACAGTATCACCTATGCTATATCCCCACAAGCCTGCATTGGTACTAACCACCAGTGCATAATTTTCACCGGTCTTTACTTCTCCCAATGACAGTCTTACAGGATTTTCTTTACCTACATCTGCAACCGGTATAAATTCAAAAAAGATACCCGAATTTGTGTTCAGCAACAACCCTTCATGCTTTGGCTTATCCTGAAAAGCGAAAAAGCCTTCCGATGCCGGAAAAGTCTCAATCATGTCTATGTGGCCGCCAATGCTATCCAGCAGTTTGGTTTTATAGGGTTCAAAGTTTACACCGCCGTGCACTATGACCTGCAGCGCAGGGAACAATTCCTTTATTTTTTTTCCATCATTGCGCTCGCTGAGCCAGTCGAAATACATTTGCATCCATGGTGGTATGCCACTGATGAGGGTCATGTTTTCGCCCATTGTTTCCTGCACTATTTTCGCCAATTTTGTTTCCCAGTCTTCAATACAATTAGTCTCATAAGAAGGGAGCTGGTTGCCACGCAGATACCTGGGCACAAAATGATTCACAATTCCGCTCAGCCTGCCTGTTGGTATACCCCCTACTCTTTCCAATTCAGGTGAGCCCGATAAAAAAATCATCCTGCCATCAGCAAATGAACTGTTTCCGCTCTCGGCCATATAGCACAGCAGTGCATCGCGTGCGGTATTTATATGATTGGGAATAGAGTCGCTGGTTATTGGTATATATTTTACACCGCTGGTAGTCCCCGATGTTTTGGCAAAGTAAATAGGCTTACCTTTCCAAAGCACATTCTGGTCGCCGTTTTTTATTTTGTCTATATATGGTTTGAAAGCTTCATAATCACGCACCGGAACTGCTTTTTTGAAATCCTCATAAGTCTTTACACTTTGCAGTCCATGATCTTTACCAAATAATGTGCGGGCGCCAGTCTTAACCAGGCTTTGTAAAACGGCCAGTTGGTCTGCAACAGCCGTAGCCATACCCTTCCTAACCTTTGAGTGAATAATAGACGCATAAGGCTTGGCAAGAAATGATTTGATCTTCATCCGGAATTTACTTGGGGGATCAAAGTTAATGTTTATTGGTAGCGGCGTTGTATTATTTTTGCACCAGGCAGTGATCAGTTTTGGAAAAAATTTAAACAATGAAAAAAAAATTTAAACGCTAACAAATTTTATTGTTTAAAATAAAAAACTGTATTATCTTTGCGAAAATATTTTAGGAAAATCATGTTTGCAATAGTAACAATAGCAGGGCAGCAATTCAAGGTAAAACAGAATGACGAATTGTTTGTGCATCGCCTAGGAGGCAATGCCGGAGATAAGGTGGAATTTTCAGATATCCTTATGGTAAGTAATGATGGCAACATAACTGTTGGCAACAATTCTAAATCAGTAAAGGCTGAAATTATTGATCATCTGAAAGGAGATAAGGTGATTATCTTTAAGAAAAATCGCAGAAAAGGCTATCAGAAGAAAAATGGCCATCGCCAGTGCCTTACTAAGATTAAAATAAATGGAATCGCTTAATTTTAAATCGTAAATACCAACTAACAATAAAAAATGGCACATAAAAAAGGAGAAGGCAGCGTAAGGAACGGCCGGGACTCACATAGCAAAAGATTAGGTGTAAAGATATTCGGAGGTCAGCCTGCGATATCTGGTAATATCATAGTACGTCAGCGGGGAACGAAGTTTCATCCGGGCGATAATGTAGGGCTGGGCAAAGATTTTACTATTTTTGCATTGACAGACGGTTTGGTTGAATTCCGTAAAACAAGAACAAAGACTTTGATTTCTGTTAAAGAGTTTAATACCGCAGTCGCCGAGGCCTAACCCCCAAAGCGATTTTGCCATAAAGATTTTTGTTTAACCCTTAAATTCACAGTTATGGCAACAGCAAAGAAGGCAGCTCCTGCGAAAAAAGCAGCACCTGCACCAAAGAAAGCAGCTCCTAAAAAAGCTGCACCAGCTAAGAAGGCAGCAGCCCCTAAGAAGGCAGCTCCTGCCAAAAAAGCAGCTGCTCCGAAAAAGGCAGCTCCTAAAAAAGCAGCAGCACCAAAGAAAGCCGCAGCTCTTAAAAAAGCCGCAGCTCCAGCTCCTGCTAAAAAGAATGCTGGCCCTAAGAAGGCAGCCGCTAAAAAGAAATAACCCACTCTTTAGCGATCTAAAAAAAGAGACTGTTTTATACAGTCTCTTTTTTTGCCCTAATTTTAGCCTATCGGTCATTCAATCCGATACCAAATCCAAACATTGCAGCAACAAATGCTAAGTTTATCAGCAGCACAGCCTTTTGCCATTTGGGCCTTTCACTCCATTTTTGATTCAGATTAAAAGGGTCGAAGGCAAGGCCGATTCCCATCGAAGCTGCGGCTTCCATATAGTCTTCTCTAACAAATCCCTGATAAATCCCCAGCATCAGGAATGCCAGGTAAACGATTTTGTTTATTGGTGTCTTCATATGTCTGTTTTTATACAAAATTCAATGAATTACCTTTTTAGGAATTGGACTTTCAGGACATCTACAGAATTTCCCAAACAATTTTTTCGCCATCTACTAAACTGGCTTCTTTAAAAAAGTATTTTGGGTTTTGATTGGTCATTTTCCTGAACTCCCTGATAAAATAAGATTGGTCGGAATAATTACTTTCATAAGTAATACTAGTCAGCGATTTTATTTCCTTCGACTGAAATTTAGTTTTCAGCGCATTCCTGAACCTTGCAATCCTTTTATAGTCTGATGGCGAACAAGCCAACATTTTTGTGAAATTTCTTTGAAAGGTTTTAAGATTCATGTTCAGCTTTTCTGCAACCTGCGCTACACTATAATCCTCCTCATTATTTTCAAACATTGTGAGCGCATGTTCCAACTTTATAAAATCGCCGTTCTCTTCAAAAACTGATAGCAGGAACTTCTCCAGGTCTTCAAGTCCGGCATCAGAATCAAACAATCCGGCAGCCCATTGCAACCATTGTTCATTCTTTAATGGCTGTGAATATTTACCTGCAATCTTCACCAGATCATCGCAAATAAATCTGTTAATACCTAATGGTTTAAAGATGACTGATATCTCATCAATTTTCCCTTCATAATTCACAAATACCGGTTGGGTATACTTGCCCAGAATTTCAATACACACCTTACTTTCAGCAGTTTGTTGTTCGTGTATTTTTACATGAAAATTATCCCTTTCGATGGATACACCTTTAAAAAACGAAAGCCCGGTATTTGTATGCGGAAATGCCAGATAGCTGAAATTTTCCCCGCTCTCTGAATTAAAAACATAGAAGGTGTCTATATACTTCTTTAGAACCTCAGATTCCGGGGCAATCGTCTTTATCATCTGGCTGATTTGAAAATCACTTTTTATCCGCTAAAACAACCTGTTTAACACCTTGCTCGTAGGTTGTTGGCTTGAAGTTGAATCGTTTGCTGAATTTTGAAGAGTCAAAGATATAATCCCGGTCGTATTGATACATCATCTCCGGCATTTCACGCATAAAGGGTATAAAAAGGCCAATCAGTTTAAGCATAAACATAGGCAGGCTGGATACCTTTTTGTTAGTGTTCATTTCTTTATTGAACAATGCAACAAGTTCTGTTCCGGTCAGTGTATTGGGGTCAGTAGGCAGGTGCCAAACCTGGTTATATGCATCGGGTGTATTGCCCAGCATAGCCGTGGCTTTTGCTGCATCGGGGGTATAAATAAAGGAGTGCTTTTTGCCTGCGTTTATAAACCAATTGGGCCTTTTACCTTTCAGGATGTTTTTATAAACGAGCTCCAGAAGTACACTGTTATTGATACCCGGCCCATAGAAATCGGGGGCGCGGGCTATGACAGCGGTTAGTCTGCCTGCGGCTACTTCAGTCATTATCATATCTGCGATCTCTCTTCTTACCTGTCCCTTTTTACCAGGCGGATTTATGGGCGATTCCTCGGTTATGTGGCCAATAGCACTGATATCGTAGAGATAAATATTGTCGAAAAATACCAGCTTTGCATTATGCCTTATGCAGGCATCAATGGTGGCGCGCATCAGTTTGGGCCATTTCTCATGCCACACTTTTATAGAATATTCGAAACCTACAACAAGATATACAACTTCAGAGCCTTCTACGGCTTTATCAACCTGCGCAGGGTCAGTAAGATCGGCAGGGAACTGTTCGTCGCTGTCGTTCACCCTTTTGGGGTTGCGGCTCACAAGCCTGATATTGCTGGTGTAGGCGCTTAGTTCTTTTGCCAATGAGCTGCCTATTGCTCCATTTGCACCTAGTATTGTTTGCATAATATGAAATTTTGGTTTTTAAATTTATAACTGTTGATTTAGCCGCCCTTGGGTTCCAAGCTTGTTATTATAATATTGTCCTACTTTTCCTTTCACCTTCTATTCTTATGTAAGTACGTTCAATAAACTAAAGAGTGAAATTAAAACTACCTGACCTTTTGAATAGTATTGACCTATCAGCATAATTATTCTGACCTCCGAGTATTTGTTATTTGATACTGAAAAAACGGAGTCCCTTGTAATGCCCGGACTAAAGTAAATACTGCCAGAACAAAATATAAGGCAGTAATTAAAAAAACAACTTTCGTGTCTTTAAAAACATAGTAAGATAATATAGGCAACACCTGCAGGGCGTGCATACCAATAAAATGGGCTATACGTAGATCTCCAAACTTTCTGCTCCAGTTCAATATCGGGATCCCGAAACTATCATCAGATCCGCCGACGGAATGCGATAGTCTTGCCCCCATAGCTGCACCCTCAAACGCAAAAATTACAAACAGAACTAACCCAAAGCGAATGGACCAAACATAGTACGTTGGCAATTCGGGGAAACTATTTACAAAAAAAAGTATAGAAATATAAGCAGTGTAAAGTGTTGCAACAGTTGCAGCCAGACCCATTATCGAAAATAAAGTACTTGCCAATGGAGTACTTAAATTAAAGTGCGATAAATCAGCTCTGCTGGCTCTAAAAGCTATATAGGCTACCTCAAAACCCAGCGTAATAATAATAGTCCAGTTAAATAGAGATGCATTGAAATTTTGCAAGTAATGACAATACCAGAGCATCGCCCAGCAATACAGAGTAGTAGACAATGCAAACTTAAACGGTTTAAACCATGCATTGACCCCATTCAGCATATTGACCGTAGTGTATGCTAAAACAAAAAACACTATGCCTGCAATTAAATTGGCCAATCCAAAATAAAAAAGTAACTCATTTCTATATTTTAACTGCTCTATAAAATTCATTTAATAATATTTACTCTAGTAATGGTTCTGATTTAACTATGATTTTATACTGGCTAAATTCTTCTTTATTTTCATCATAATCCTATCAGGTGTGATTCGGGGCAAATTGGAGATGAACCAATTATTAAACCCAACTATTTTTTTCCCTTTGCCATTTAAGAATAGCTCAATACCCTGTTTGGCTACAACTTTTGGGTCCATAGGCTTATTTGTCTTATAGGCATTAGTTTTAAGCATTTCAGAAGTATTAAAGCCTGTATCAATAGGACCGGGGCAAAGTGCGGTTACAATTACTCCACTTCCTTCCAATTCTGCGGCTAAAGTCTCTGTAAATGCCAATACAAAAGCTTTGGTGGCGGAATAAACTGAATAGTATGGAAATGGAAGAAAGGAAAGCAATGAGGCAATGTTCATAATCCTGCCCCTGCTAATAGCTTTCATATCAATCAGGAATAATTTCGTCAATGAAACCATTGTCGCTACATTAACCTGTATCATGTTTAAATCCTCAGCCAGTGGCGTTTCAGAAAAATCTCCGTAATTGCCAAAGCCAGCGTTATTGATTAAACCGGTTACTATAAGCTTTTGCGATTTAATCTCATCATATAATTCCTTTGCACTTTCAGGCTTCGACAGATCTTTTGATATGATTGTTACTTTTATCCTGAAAAGAGATTCTAACTCAGTTTTTATATTCTGCAAAATGTCCATTCTTCTGGCAACAAGTATCAGGTCAATACCTTTTGTCGCTAATTCTCTAGCCATTTCTAATCCTATACCAGACGATGCTCCGGTTAATACTACCAGTTCTTTCATTTGTGTGATTTAAATTGTTAAAAATGAATTTATTTTATCCTTTCCCAGATTTCTGTTCTTCCGAAAATGGAAATACCAACATAGCCCCTAATGCAAAGTGAATTCTGACCTTTTATGCTCATTTTGCACGAATAGGTTTTACCTTCTCTTGGATCGTAAATAGTTCCGCTTTGCCAGCTATCTGTTCCGTTAAAAACAAAATCTGTTAAGATGTCAAGACCCACTAAATCCCGGTCTTGCAATGCCTTATCTGGATTTTTCAGGTCTTTTGTAGCTGCACCTGAGCCCCAAATAATCTTTCCATAAAACTTACCGGAGCGTTGATATATCTCAATTTTAGTATCCTTCTTAGATGACAACCATTGACCAGTTATTGCATCAGCATTAGTTTGGCCGGTTACATGTACTATTGACCAAATTAAGATTACTATCAGAAAAGCTATTTTTTTTATTTTTGTTACTATTATTTTAAAATGACAGACATATAATTATTCTGCTGAAATACCTTCCACTTTTGGAGGCATTAGTTTATATATCACAGGTGTAACTACACGAGATAACAAAGTCGAACTTATTAATCCTCCAATAAGCACTACCGCAAGGGGTGATATAAGCGGATTGGTGGAAACAGCAATCGGAATAAGGCCGCCAATTGCTGTCAGCGAAGTAAGCACAATCGGTAGGAAACGCACCTCTCCTGCCTCCTTAATTGCATCGTCGAGAGACTTTCCTTTTGCTCTGAGTTGGTTGGTAAAATCAACCAACAGAATAGTATTTTTCACTTCTATCCCTGCCAGTGCAATGAGCCCTATTATGGCTACAAATGATAGAGAGTTACCTGTTAGCCATAATGCTATCGCCGCACCCACTACACCCAGCGGAATAACCGATAACACTATGAGTGTGCTCTTAAAAGTGCGGAACTCCAGTACCAATATGGCTATGAACATAAACAGGGTAACAATGATTATGCTCATAAAACCGCCGAATGAATTATTGCGTGATTCTACTTCACCACCCATCTCATAAGAGTAACCGGGAGCGAATTTGAATTTATCCATTTGTGCAACTACATCATTGATTACATTGTCGGCCAGGAAACCTTTTTGTACAAAAGCTTTTACAGATACTACTCTTCTTTTTTCCTGGTGGTTAATACTCAGCGGCGATGACTCAAGTTTAAGGTCTGCTACCTGTGCCAGTGGTATAGCTGCGCCGGAATTGCTGTTTAACATAAGGTTGCTGAGTGCATCAAGCGTTGGTTTGCCTTGTTTTGAACGGGTCAGGATCAGGCTGTAATCATTGTCATTATTGTCGTTATAGTGCCCTATGTTCAACCCGGCTATTGCCATTCTTACTGTACGGTCGATGTTAATAGTGGCAACCCCAAAAGACTGCGCTTTCTCCCGGTTTATGTTCACTTTTATATCTGCATTAAGTAGCGCAACCGGATTATCTGTGTAAATAGTTCCGGGTGTTTTTTTCAGTAATACCTCTACCTTGGCAGCCATAGCACGCAGCGAATCGAGGTCATCGCCAAACAGCCTTACCTCTACCGGAGCTATCTGTTGCGGTCCTTGCTCAAAGTTCCGCACTTCCACTTTTGCACCGGGGTATGGTGCCCATTTATTGCGTAGCTTTTCAATGAGGGCTACTTTAGTGTCTGGTTTTGTATCCGGATCCAGTTGTATAAATATCTGGGCAAAGTTGGTATGCTCGTTTTCCTGTGCTTCGTTGTAGTATATCATTGGGTTGCCCTTGCCCGTGTGCGTTGCATAGAACTTGATCAACGGCTCCTTCGCCAGCTCCCGTTCTATTGCCCTGGTTATTGTATCGGTATAAGTGAGTGAAGACTGAGCAGGGGTATTGATGTTTACAAAAAACTGGGGTTTTTCGGAGGCGGGAAATAAACCAAAGCCAACTACTTTGAACAGGAATATTGCGCCACCAAATGCAGCCACAGCTACTGCTATAGTGATACCAGGACGGGCAATTGCTTTTTCAAGTAGTTTGGAATAGCTGCCATGAATAATTCGTTTAAGCCCGCGCATAAAAATATTGCCTTCCGGGTTGCCCATATGCTCCTTCAATAGCCTGCTTGATAAAAATGGTATAATAGTAAGCGATACAAACAGCGACGCTATAACACAGAATATAACTGCAAGTGGCAAGCAGCGTATAAAATCGCCCGCACCTTCAGGCATGAAAACAAGCGGCATAAACGCAATGATCAATGTTACAGTACATCCAAGTACAGCAAGACCTATTTGTTTTGTTGCTTTCAGCGTAGCATCCATGCGACTGTGCCCTTCCAGCATCCACCGTTCTATATTTTCAACTACCACTATGCTATCGTCTACCAACAGCCCCAATGCCACCACCAGCCCTACAATGCTGAGCTGGTTCAGATTGTAGCCAAATAATTGCAGCAGTACAATACCTATGGATAATGACAGTGGTATAGAAATCATCACTATAATCGCAGGTCGTCCCCCAAGCGGAAGCAAGGTAATGGCTACCAGCAAAATGGCTATCAGAAAATCTTCGCCCAGTTTACTTAGCCGCATGTTCACATTTTCGGCCTGGTCAAAATTCTGCACCAGATCTATATTGGCAGGCAGTGTTTTTTTGAACTGCGCTATCACAGGGGCATATAGCTTTTGCGAATTGGTTATATTCTCACCATCTTTTTGTGCTGCTACTACAAATAAACACCTGTGTCCATTGAGCCGGGTAAGGTATGCTGCATCGTCATAGCCGTAATATACTTTTGCTACATCCCGTAGCCTTGTGTTCTTACCGCCGGCACTGTATACTATGGTATTACTTATCTCGTCTATTGACTTAAAGTTGCCGCTGGTCTTTATGTTGTAGGTCTTGTTGCCTGCATCCACACTGCCACCAGGTATGTTAGTATTCTCGCTTTGCAGGTTGGCTATGATGGCTGATACCGGTATATGCATCTGAGCCAGTTTATCTATATCAGCTTCAATCCTAACCTGGCGCTCTGGCAGCCCTGAAAGTTTTACATTTTTAAGTGGAGGTAGTTTCTCAAGCTCTTCCTGAAGCTTTTTGGCATAGTGGTTCATCTGGTCGCGCGATGCATTTTCAGAGATGAGTGCTATCTGCATAATGTTCACATCCGATGGCTGGTATTTCAGCACATCCAGTTTTTGTATATCGGCCGGCAATTGTCCGCGCATACCATTTACCACGCGCACTACTTCCTGGTACTTGGCATCTACATTGCTACTGTATTTGTATTCCACACGTATCACTGCCACACCATCGCTGATGGTGGTGCGCAGGCGCTTGATGTCTTCAAGGCTGTATATCTCCTTTTCCAATGGCTTCACCACCAGTTCTTCCATGTCTTTAGGACTGGCGCCGGGATATACAGCAATAATCGGGTAAACGGGTGCATGCATTTCCGGATCTTCAGACCGCGGCATATTTAGTAGTGTAGTTACTCCCAGCACTATGATCATTATAAAGATGACCAATGTGAACTGGTAGTTTTTTACTGCATAGTCAGATATTTTCATTGCTTTGGCTTTTAGAATATTATTGAATAATACGGATGATGCTGTTGTCGGTGAGATATGCATTGCCCGATGTTACAATGGCTTTTGCCTGCTGTAGTCCGTCTGAAATGATTACATAATCCTTGTCCATTCCTTGTATCGTCACTTTTACTTTTGATACGGTATTGTTATCATTCACTACAAACAGGTAGCCCATGCTGCCGTCGGCATCCAGCAACGCTTGGTAAGGTACCGACCAGGTTGTGGTGGCATTGCTTGTCTTACCTTGTTCACAATTTATCGTTGCCTTGCCAAACATACCATAAGCAATATCTTCCGGCTTTTTTCCATTTAGCTGCACATCTACTGTGAGCATACCTGAAGCCGGGTCAACGCCCTGCGATTTATGAATAATCACACCTTCATACATTTTGCCGTTGCCGACATCTGTACTGGCAGTTGCTTTGTCATTTATGTTTATTGCAGCCCATTGCTTATCGCTTACATTTACACGCAACAGCCACGATGAGCTGTTAGCACCATTAGCCTGAAATACCGGAGTCCCCGAGCCAACCAGTTGGCCTTCATTTGCCATTTTACGCAGCAGGTAGCCATCCCTGGTAGCACGTATTTCTGAATAGTTCCGGTTAAACTTTGCCGCATCCAACTGTTGTTTGGCAACATCTGCCATTGTTTTGCTGTTCTGCAATTGCTCCAGTGTGGCTACACTGTCTTTGTAAAGGTTGGCAGTGCGCTCATGGTCGCGTGCTGCTTTCTCATAGGCAAGATTTGCCTGCTGCACCTGCGCATCTATCTCCGTTAGTTTCAGTACTGCCAGCAATTGACCAGTATGTATTGCATCGCCTTCATTCACATAGATCCGCTCTATAACTCCTCCAGTTTTAAACGAAAGGTATACCTCGTCCTCTGTGGTGAACTGCCCGGAGGCCTGTATGGTGCCCGGCCCTTTCTGTGGAGCTAACAGCAATACCTTTACCGGTATTACAACATCAGTTGCTTTTTGGGTAGCCGCCTTATTTTGTGTACACGATGCCAGCCATAGCAGCAGGGGCAGCGCGAGCAATGTTTTGTAGTATTTCATACGATTGATTGTTTTATTTAGTTGAGTGGATATGTTGCGAGATCTCTTTCTGTTTCTGCTTTTGCTATCTGCACATTTGCAAATGCAAGCGATAGTTGCAATTGAGCTGTGGTCAGCTGGTTTTGTGCATCTATCAGCTCTATATACAATAGCTGACCTTCTTTGTATGCCTTCAGCTGATCGTTGTAATATTTTTCGGCATACTGCCTTTGCGATTTCGCACTGTTGTAGTTGCTTACTGCACTGTTGTAATCGTTTGTAGCTTGTCTCAGCGCCAGCCTGAAGGCTTTTTCAGTTTCGTCATATTCCAGCTTGGCGCTGTTTACGTCTGTTTGAGCCTGCTTTATACGGTACTTGTGCTGCCCCCATGCAAACAAATCCCATTGCATATGCAGCCCGAAAAAGTAGTAGCGCGATTGGTCGTTAACACTCCAGTTAAAGCCCTGCGAACCCAGATCGAGGAAGGTACTCAGCGTAGGTATCATAAATGACTGTTGCAGTTTTTTATTCAGAGAAAGGATATCTGTTTTTATAGCAAGTTCCTGCAGCTCTTCCCTGTTTGCTACACTTGTACCTTCTGTTTTCAGGTCTTGTTGTATGTCTGTATTGGGTGTATTGTTTATATCAGGCTCTATTGAAGTATCTAAGTTTCTGTTGAGTAAAAAGTTGAAATAGGCCTGTGTGTTTTTACTATTGTTTTCAGCCTGTGATATTTGAGCCAACACTTTTTCTTTTTCTGTTTTTGCACGTGTAAGAGCTGTGCCATTTTTTACACCGTTTCTCAGCAGGCTTTCATTTACCGTGATGTTTTTTTCCACCAATGCCAGAGCATCTTTATAGATGGCAACCGCCTGTGTGGCCTGATAATACCGGAAGTATGCAGCCTTTACCTCTTTTACCAATGCCCGCTTATATACATTTATTTCGGCCTGCATCAGGCTTATTGTTTGCTTTTTTATTTGCTTATTGTAGTTTACTTCTGCATTTACCAACGGCATGGATGTATGCAACTTAACATCGTAGTAATTGTCCGGGTTTAGCTGCACCGATTCATTTTTTAAAGTCGGAAACTTATCTGAGTGCGTAAGTTGGTTCAGCGTGCTGTAAGCCGGATTCATCAAGTCACCGACCGGCAGGTCTATTGTCCTTCCCCCATGGGCTTTGATATAGTCTCCCTGCAGCGATACTGATGGCAAGAACAAAGTCTTTGCTTCATTGAGCGCCTGCATTGACTTTTCGAGCTGAAACTGTTTTTGTTTTACCCCATCATTATTTTTCAATGCCTGTGCCACATAATTATCGAGTGTGCCCTGTGCAAATAGGTTTACGTGCGCCACCAGCAGTAGAATAAACGATGAAATTGTTTTGAATGTTGTTGACATACTGAACGTTGTTTAGTTGAATGGCAAAAAAAATAGTCCTACTGTTTTATTTGGTTTAAATAATTAGATACTGATGCATAAATTGCCTCTTTTATCTGATCCGAATCCATGTCCATGATCTTCATCCTGCATCCAATCTGCAACGAAATCAGGCCATGGCCCATACCCCAAATAGATAATGCTGCCATCCACACATGCTCGAAGCGAATCAGGCTCTTTTCAATACATTCCTGCACACACTTTGCCAGATAACTCAGTGCATCGTTTGCATTCTCCCAGTCTTCATGCTCATGCACATTCTTCATTGGCGACTTCATCATAAACATGAGGTCATATATCTCGGGGTTCTCCAGGCCAAACCGTACGTACGAGTGGCATATCTGCTCCAGCCTTTTGAAAGGGTCTGCATCTGTCGCCTCTTTTTGAAATAATTCTACAAGCTTGCTGAAACACTCTGCCTGAACATCATAAAGCAGTTCATCCTTGTCTTTATAGTAGAGGTAAATTGTTCCCGGGCTATACTCAATTTTATCTGCTATCTTGCGTATAGAAGCGCTCTCATAACCCTCATGGGTAAACATATGCATAGCTGCATCGATGATGTTTTTACGCATCTCCTGTTTATCCCTTTCCTTTCTGTCACTGATACCCATGTATTTTATTTACACCACAAATTTACTGAACAATGTTTATTTTGCAAATGAATTTTCAAATATATTTTTACATTTTGCATAAACATCAATACTACATTCATTTGAAAATTTCAACTCCGTAAAAAAACTTTGCAATTATCTGGAAACACAAGGCCATTTATTGCCATATTATTTAGTCATATCTGTAATATTCGCTCCCTTTATTAAACCTAAAGCAATGTTAATTATCGTTAAATATTCTAATACAAAGCTTCCTCAGGCATACAACTAACAGTTAAGTTTTGTTGCTTTATGCCCTCACTACCAATTGTTGCCAAACCACTCCTGTTTTATGAAGTTTCTATTTACTATTGCCCTTTTTTTTTGTTGTTTGCATAGTTCATATGCACAGACCTGTATCATCAGAGGTACTGTGGCCGATACACTGAATATAACCCGGCTTTACAAAGCATCCGTTGTGCTTATGAGGCCTGTCGATTCAGGAATTATTGCCCATACCCGAACAGCCCCCGATGGCAGTTTTGAATTAAAGGCCGATACTTTTGGCAAGTATATTATAAGGATATCCTTCCTCAGTTTTGCAGACTATGAAGATGTGATAAATATATCCAAACCGGTTACTGATATGGGTGAAATCCCTATGCTCACCAAGGAACACGTGCTCAAGGAATTTGTAATTACCCAGCAGATTGCTGCCATAAAAATTAAAGGCGATACCACCGAATATATGGCCGACAGCTTCAAGGTAAAGGACGGCGCCAATGTGGAAGATCTGCTGAGGCGGCTGCCGGGAATCCAGGTAGATAAAAACGGGAAAATAACCGCCCAGGGTGAGGCCGTGCAGAAAGTGCTTGTAGATGGTGAAGAGTTTTTCTCCGACGATCCCAAAGTGGTTACCCAAGGCCTGCAGGCTACAGTAGTCAGCAAGGTGCAGGTTTATGATAAAAAAAGCGATCAGGCAGAATTTACAGGTATAGATGACGGGCAGAAAACCAAAACAATAAACCTCGAACTGAAAGAAAACCGCAAGAAAGGCTATTTCGGTAAACTTGATGCAGGCCAGGGCACCGATGGCTATTACCAGGATCAGGGCATGATCAATGCATTCAAAGGAAAAAGGCAGATCTCTGCTTTCGGAATTGCTTCCAATACTGATAAAGTAGGCCTTGGCTGGGGTGATAACGACAAATTTGGGGGTGGTGGCGGCATTTCAGAAATGACGGATAATGGTTATTACAGTATGGTTGGCGCCAGTTATGATGAGTTTGGTGGTTGGAACGGAAACTATCAAGGGGAGGGGCTACCCTCTGTACTTACAGGTGGTATTCACTATGCCAACAGGTGGAATGAAGATGCATCGCACCTTTCCGGCAGTTACCGGTATGCCATACAGAATGTGAATATTCAGGGCGATAATACCACACAATCATCACTAGCAGGGGATACTTTAAGAATCAACACCGAAAATAAAACGCAATCAAGCAGAGTGGAGCGCCATGGTTTCAATGGATTTTATGAATGGAAAATAGACACCAATAATTCCCTACGCCTGGTTTTGTATTCCGGCCTTAAAAATTCAGATGTTTCTTCCCGGTATCATACGACCACATACAATATTGTTGGCGATGCACTTCCGGTTACAACTAATGACCGCCTGCTCACCGGTAATACCCATGCCGAAAACATTGACCTGGACCTGCTTTACAAGAAAAAATTCAGAAAAAAAGGCAGAACAATATCCATTGGCCTTGAGGAGGAATACAATGATTCCAAAGGCTATGGCTATTTAAATTCAACCTTGAGCAAGCCTGATTCAATCCCAGGCCGTTACGACCTCATTCAAACCAATCAGCAAAAAACAGACACATCGCATACGCTCTCCTTTAAATCTAAAATTACCTACACCGAACCCCTGTCCAAAACAGCATTCCTTGAAGTAAATTACGGGTTGACAATAAACAACAGCACCTCCGAAAAAAATTCATGGAACCTGGACTCTGTCACAAAAAAATATGATCTGAAATCCGACAGTTTCAGCAGCAATTATATGTACAATATTCTGACCAACAGGGGTGGACTGAGTTTTAAATTTGTTTACAAAACCTGGAATTTTTCTTTTGGCACCGATGTGGCCAGTACCAATTATCTGCAAAAAGATGTGCAGCAAACTGAAATACTCGGCCACGATGTATCGCGCAACTACAATTACCCTAACCTCTTTCCCAAGGCCAATTTCACTTACAAATTCGGCAAGCAGACAAGCCTCCGGTTAAATTATGACGGCAGCACTCAGCAGCCTACCATAGCTCAGATTCAGCCGCTCAACCAGAATACCGACCCGCTGAATATCACCCTCGGCAACCCCGATCTTAAACAGGAATTTAAAAATAATTTCCACCTGAATTTCTCCGATTATAAGGTACTCAGCCAGCGCTACTTTTATGTAGGCTTATCTGGCAGTACCGACCTAAACGCCATCTCCACTTCCCAAACCACAAATGGTTCAGTCAGTACAATAAAGTATGTAAATATGAATGGCAATTACAGCACAAACGGATGGATGGGCTATAATTTTAAATGGAAAAAACCCGACCTGAACATAGGTTTTTCAGTTGATGGCAACCAGAACCATAGCAATAACATCATCAATAACCTGAAGAATGCCAGTGATAATATAAGCCTGAATTTCGGGCCAGATTTCCGGAAGGATAAAGATGATAAATACAATTTCAGCCTCGAAACTCATGTGGCATACAATGAGAACAGGTCCACTATCAGCACATTTGCTACCAGTTACTATACTTTCAATGGCGACTTCAAGGCTGATGTTCAGATTACCAAAAAATGGTCGGTAGGCACAACTGCAAATGTTATGATCAGGCAGAAAACAGTTGTTTTCCCAACCAATAATGAAGTCATAAAATGGAATGCCTACATGTCTAAAAAGTTCCTGAAGAAAAATCAGCTGGAACTGAAAGCCATGGTATACGATATACTAAACCAGAACACAGGCTATAACCGCACAGCCACCGGCAGCACCATATCGCAGGTAAATTACAACACCATCCGCCGTTATGGTATGATTACGCTGGTATGGAATTTCACCCACTCACCCGGCGGTGCAGTTGCTGCCACCGATGAAAAGAAATAATAGCCTTTAAAAATACTTTTATGAACCGATTCATTTTGCTGTTAAATGTTTTCCTGTTTGCCACAGTCGCTGCCAGTGCGCAATATACCCTTAGCGGTAAAATTGAGTATGAGAAGAAAACCAATGTTCACGCTGTATTTAAAGATAACCGCGACGATGAAAATGACAGCTGGTACCAGGATATGCTTGCTAAAGCCCCAAAATTTAAAAGCACATTTTTTGAACTGACATTCGATACTGCAAGAAGTATCTACAAGCCCGGCAAGGAGGTTGAAATTGCTTACAAAGGCTGGATGGGCGATGGCCCCGCTAATGATAATATCGTGCTATCCGATTTCGCAACTGGCAAGGTGAAAGCAGTAAAAAATGTTTTCGAACAGAAATTCCAGGTGCAGGACACGTTACGAAATATGTACTGGCTCGAAAAGGGAGAAATCCGGATCATAAACAATTTTAAATGTCACAAAGCAGTTGGCAAAATATGTGATTCAGTTTATGTGGTGGCTTTTTATACCGAAGACATTCCAACACCCGGTGGCCCCGAAATGTTTGGTGGCCTGCCCGGCATGATTCTGGAGCTGGCTATACCCCGGCTGCATACTACCTGGGTTGCCGATAAGATTGAATTAATAACCCCCAAGGATGCTGATTTTGTAATACCCGAAAAAGGTAAAAAAGTAACCGAAAAACAACTCTTCGAAACCATACAAAGCAGTCTCAAAGACTGGGGAAAATGGGCCGGCAGATATATATGGTGGTCAGTGCTTTAGGCTTTGACTGGAGTCACTTTTTCCTCACTTAAACAATTCCTCCTTACTCCTTGGCCGCTGGTTGTCCAGCCACTTAAACTTGCTGAGTCGCATATTCGGCAGGTCGGCCTTCTCAAGCGGTGTTAATACATGCCTGGGCTCCTTATCAAATTTGATGTGCTGCATTTTCTGGTCGGCGAAATAAATAAACATCCGCACACTACTGCCCTGGTCCACATCCATATATGCGCCCTTCTCATCTTTCACATAATAGATACACTCGGCATCCGGCTTCACAATGATCTGTTTTACAGCATTGCTGTCGAAATATGCAGTCAGTGTTTTGCCCTGAACCTGGTCCCATAGCTGCGCCTTTTCCGGCCCCGATCGCGATGCCACAAATGCATTATTAGGCACATACATTTTCCGTAGTGTCGAGCTGTCCAGTTGCAGCAATATAGTATCACCGGTTATCTGGCTTTTATGCGACCATACTATAGGGCTATACATCATCCTTATCATGGAGTCGGCCCGTGTATAGCACACACTGTCGCACTTACCCTGCATCGAGTCGGAGAATATCAGCACATGATGATATCCGATAAAATAAAGCGGTGCAGTAGTATCAACAGCTACAGAGTCAGTTGATGCCACCTGCATCAATTCAACAGATCCTTTTTTATTCTTTTTATCTTTCTTTTTTTCCACTTTGAGGGCCTTTGGCACCCCTGCCCTCTTTACATTCTCAGTATAACCCGTATCCGATACCGAGAGTGGCACATGGTATCTTGTACTCGCCACAGGCACAGGCAGGTCATAAGCTACAGCATCAAGCGAATCTTTTTGATTTTTAAGAGAGCTGTCCGGTCTATGCCTTCGGCTCCCTGCCTTGAATGAACTATCTCCTTGAATTTGAATTTTACTCCTAACCATCGGCGCTGAATAAAAGGTGTCCGCCCGTATATACAATGTATCCTTACCATTTACCTGTTCCAGTACCGGCTTGTTGGTGGCCCACAGCTTACGTTGTTTCTGGTAATACTCAGCCCTGCCGCAAAACATCCTTGAATGCCTGCCGGTATCAATGGAAATTACCCGTCCACTAATGCTGGCTATCGCAAGGCCAAATCCCGTCTGTTTATCATAATTCAATACTGAATCACTCTCAATATACTGCCCATTGTTCCAGATGCCCGAGAAACCCTTGAAATGCGCTTTCCCCAACTTTCCGTCATACCATCCGTCCGATGTCTCCAGTACCGATCGGCCACTATCTCTTGTTACCACAGAGTGTGCATAAAAGCTAGTCACCTTTGTTTCGGTGTTATACTGTACATCTTCACTCTTTATCCGGTATTGTGTGTCTATTATGACTACATTATGCTTAAACCTTGCCTGTTTCAGGGGTATATTATATTCGCCCGTTCTGCTGGTTACTGTTGTTGAGTCATTATAAAGTTTGCCTCCCTTATCATACACCGCAATCCTGCTCCCCATATTGTAGGTTAGCTCTGCACAGTCAAGGTTATTTTTACCATCAGTCATTCGCACATTACCACTCATAAAAGCCATCTTGGCCTGGGTGGTATACTTCAGGTAGTCGCTGGTGCCATGGGTGCCTCCCTGCTGCGCTATCCGCACATGCCCGAACCCCTCAAAATTATGTGTGGTATTGTTCATCAGAGCGCTGTCGCAATACAGTGTATCTGTGCCTTGCTGTAGTATCACATTCCCTTTTAGATGATTGAATTCCCCCGAATCAGTTTTTATTACTGTTATTGTATCCATGTTCACTATCCTCACCGGCACCATTGTGGTATCTTCCTTTTGGGCAAAAGCAGAACTACAGAAAAACAAAAAACAAAATACCGGTAAGATGCAGGCAGGTTGCAGGTATTTCATCAATGTTTTTTTCATGCTTCTGTTATTTCCGCTCTTAATCCGGATACGATCAGTGAATTTGTTTTGCCTTTATATGGTTTCTTTCTCCCTGATATCCAAAGGGTATCATACCCCTGATTCATCCATTATAGTCCACTTTTACGACTTCTTTCTGCCAAAAAATGAAAGAGAAATATACCGGCTCGGACGGGCACGCATATCAGTTTCCAGGCTATCCAGCATTTTAACTGCATGATTCATGTTGATGTATAAATCCTTATTGTTCACAAGCAGTCCAGCGGTGCCTTTGCTGTCATTTATTTTCTCAGCAATGTTTTTGTATTCTGTAAGTGTCGACCTTATATCTTCCACCATTTTCTCAATGTGCGCATTGTTCAGATGAGTAGTTATACCGTTCACATTAGTCAGTATATGGTTGATGGTATCATTGTTTTTTGCCAGGTTGGCAGTTACGCTGTTGGCATTGTGAATCATTGAATTGATCTCACTGGTTTGTTTCTTAAGATCACTTGTCAGTTGTGCCAGATTATTGGCTGTAAGGTTTACCGCATGCAGCGCCTCTGCTATTTCCCGTTTATTCTCCGCATTCATCAGGTCATTTACGCCGTTCAGGGTATTATCAATTGTAGAAATGGTCGATTTTAGTTCCCTCAGTCTTGGCGTCAGTTCAGATGATACATTATCCAGCATTCCACCTTCCCTTGCTGCTTTTAGTTCATCACCTGCTTTCAGTGAACCAGGCCCGGGTCCGGGTATCAGCATTATCATTTTTGTACCCATTATGTCATAGGAACCCAGTTTGGCTATCGTACCTTCAGGCAGTTCCAGGCCTTTGTTTATATCCAGCAGCACTTTTACACCTTTACCAGGCACCAGCTGCAGAGAGGCTACATGGCCCACATTCAGCCCGTTTATCTGGATTACTGCTGAATTCTGAAGCCCTTCTACATTTTGATATATACAAAAATACTCCCTGTCTTTGGAAAAAATGTCTGCTCCGCTTAAAAATTTTAAACCCACAAAGAATATAATCAGCGCTATTGTTGCCAATACCCCGATCTTTACTTCTTTAGATATTATCATAATATTTTAAATAATGTTTGCAAAATTACGCAAAAGAAGACACCCCTTTTGCCTTATTATTCATTCCTGGCCTTGTTATATAGTTAAAATTAACGCTCTTTTACTTTTTCAAAGATAGTTCGTTTGCAGAATGATCATTTTCGTTACAAGTAGTTCCAATTGATTGTCATTCCCGACATTAAATAATTGACTGCCAAAAGTTACCTTTGCTACAAACATTCAGGAAACAACCTTAATGCGGAATCCGCATTATAGTCTGTTTTACTGAATTACCGGCAAATTTAGATTAAAACAAGTGTATAAATTCTAAAATCAAACCTTGGTTTCCGTAATAATTATAAATTATAATACCTTTAACCTTACCTGCGATTGCATCGCATCTGTAATTCAGTATACCAAAGAGGTACCCTACGAAATAATACTAGTCGATAATGCCTCCCCTAAAGATAACCCCGATGATTTTCTGATCCGGTTCCCGGGCATAAAACTCGTTAAAAGCCCCGATAACGGCGGCTTTGCCAAAGGAAACAACCTCGGCATACAGCACTCCTCCGGAGATATTATCCTGCTGCTCAACTCCGATACCATCCTCAGCGAAGACAGTATCAGCAAAGCAGCAATAGCCCTTAACCACGATCCGCAGATGGGCGCCCTTGGGGTAAGGCTCATTTTTCCCGATGGCGTAGTTCAGTCATCCGCACGCAGGTTTCGTAGCATCCGTAACGAAATCCTCGACCTCCTTCGCCCTTTCCTCATGCTCATGCCCTACCGCAGGCGGGCCGAAATGATGCTTAACCAGTACTTCAAAGGCGATTTTAATACTTATTGCGACTGGGTAAGTGGCGCATTTATCATGTTCCGTACATCCATACTCAGTCAGCTCGAAGGAAAAAAGCTCGACGAACGGTTTTTCATGTACAGCGAAGACGAACTGTGGTGTTACCAGTTTATGGAGCTCGGCTACAAAAATTATTATCTCTCCGAAACCCCGGTAATTCACCTGCTGAATGCCAGCGTAGAACCCGCCAAGCAATTGCGCCTCCTCAAAACCTACATAAAGCACCAGATGATCATCATGGACTATATCCATGGGAAAAACTGGTACTACTATATTTTTAAGGCCATATTTACCGCCAAGGAGATGTTCCGCTACTACGTCAAATTATTCCTCGACAAAGTCTTTAACTACAAACTCAGGTAGCCAAACAGACTATTTTTCCACTCAATCTGCCCAATTATTTTAGTGCTTAAAAAGCTTTTGGGGTCCCAAAATCTTGCGTCTAAACCCCTACAAGGACATTTAAAAAATCAACAATAGAGACTTAGTAGTAAGAGTAGGAATGCGGTAATTTTTAGCCATCATTCCTTATAACAAAGCAGGCCGGGAATTTATCCCAGCCTGCCCGATTTAATATTTGCTATTTATTGCTTACTTTTTCTTTGGCGCCGCCTTCTTCGGGGCTGCTGCCTTTTTCGGGGCTGTTGCTTTTTCAGGAGCCGCTGCTTTTTTTGGCGCTACTGCCTTTTTCGGGGCTGCTTTCTTAGGAGCCGCTTTAGCCGGAGCAGCCTTTTTTGATACAGCTTTTTTAGGTGCAGCAGTAACAGCAGCTTTTGGCGGCGCCTCATTATGCCGGTGATGTGTTTTGGCTATCACATCATGGGCTTCGTCTCTCGAATGTCCGGGAGGAGCCAATACCAGCCCTGCTTTTGAGAGGCCCTGCCACAGTATTTTGTTCTGGAAGGCTATTGTGCCACCACCGCGTTTTCTTTGCGAAATCATACGGTTTATATCGCCGATACATACATACTGCTCATGGATTGTGACACCCCATTTGGCATGGTCATGAGTCTCAGGCCAGGCCCAGTGAGCGCCCATAAACCCAAGGTTCACATACTTGATGTCGAAGGTTTTGTGTATACCGTCGCTGTCGGCCATAGGAGGTATCGGGCCACGTATCCAGGTTTCGTCATCCATGTCGTCTTTCAGGGTTGGCCCTACCAGGTCGTTCCAGAAATCTTTATTCCATTCTTTGTTCTTAGCAATAACACTGAATGGCATATTGCCAATAGTTTTCAAGTTGATGGTATCACCATCTCCCTGGGGTTTAGGATCCAATGGTTGCGTGAGCAGGTAGAGCGGATCAGTTAATGGCAGGTCGGCGGGTGTATGAGAATAGTATACCTGCGGCTCCTGGTGATGCAGCATCTGTTCTGCAATCTTTGAGGCAGTGGCGAGGTCGAGCGAAAGGCACAAATAAGTCTGGCCGTACTTAGGTGTAGGATCTTCGGCTGCGCCCGGATCAATAAATTTCGGCCAAGAATGCAACAACCAGTAGGCGGTCTTGGAATCGGTATCATACGCAATCACTCCTTTAGTGTGACCTTTTGAGCCATCGTCCTTGCGGTTGGTACTTTCGGGCATTTCATCGTTGTAAAGTATCCAGCCTGTTGACTTTGGCGGATTCTTAAAATTTTTGAACACCGATTCGAGTGTTTCATTAAGGGCCCCTTTACCGCTGTTAATAACAAACGGCGATTTGGTTACGTTCCTGTTCCTGGGATCAGGATCGCCATCAATTTTCGAGTCATAATAAACGTATTCGTAGCCTGTGGCTGCGTCGTTTCCCGCTCCTTTACCGAGCTGGGGTACTTTGTACATGAACCACCAGTCAACTGGTTGGCCACTTTCGTTTAGAGCTGATATCTTCATGAAAATAAATTTTTGGCAAAGTACTCAATTATTTCAATTTTCATACTTTATACTGAAGTGTTTAACAACTTTTTTTTAAGCAGTTTTAAAGAATGCTACAGGCAACAGAAATAAACCCAGTGAATGTAAAAATCAGGTAGTATAAAAGCCAATCACTGAAAGAAATGAAAAGGATATTATGTTGCAAAAATCAGGTGATGATTAATTCAGGCAATCTGCACTTTCTGGTTCCGCGCCAGCAGATAGGTTTCTCCTGCCAGCATTATCAGGGCCAGGATCACACATACCTTCCAGAGCGGAAAGGGCTCATCACTGTCGGAAATGTGGCCGGTATCACTGATATTCAGCCATTTGATATTGTCGCCTTTCCAGTCTTTTTTAAGTACACTTATATCCCTGAAATCCATCACCGATTCGCGCTTGTCCTGATTAAGTGCTATCCGGGTACTGTCACCGCCCGGCGAGCTGAGTGAATAAAAACCCGGTTGCTGAATTGCCTGGTCGGCAAACACATCAAGTCCTGCGCCATTGGGGCGTTGCGGAGGAATAATATCCACTCCCCTCGCATAAATGTGCACTGTATTCCGCTCAGTTACATTGGCCATAGGCAGGTATACTGCCTGCTGTGCGCCGGCGGTTATGGCATATATACTGCTTCCCCCGCTCTGCATGGCCATCTCATAAAGAAAGGGCGTAAAAAAGTAACTGCCGGGGAAATTACCCGATTGAAGGTCGGCCGAAGTAGCACAGATATAAAGTTGCCCCCTCGATGGGGTATACCTTGCCAGCAAGGGATCGCCATTTCTGAAACTCAGTACCGACTGCTGATTGGCGCTCAAACCGGCATGAATATTGTAATGCCAGTTGGCCACAGGCAATTGTACATTGTCGGGAATCTTTTCAAAGAGATCCTTTACAAGAGCGCTGCCTTGCTGCAACGAACTGGCGGTTTGCACCGCAGTATCTATTGCATCAATGCGAATATCACCAACTGATTTAAGGCCATCGTTTAATGCCTGTATATTGCCGGTTCTGCCAGGGAAAATACAGATGCTCTGGCCCTGCTGAAGGGCTTCATTGAGTGTTTTGCCGAGGGCATCATCTAAATGAGTTATGCCATTCAGAATTACCAGATTGTACTGTTTCCATGCCTGGTAACTGGCAGGCGAAGAACTAATATCCACCGGGTTCAGCCTGAACCCATTATAAGCCCTGAAAGCAGCCTGTATATATGGGTTGGGCTGACCTTCGTTCAATACCAGTACAGACAGCGATGGTGAGCTACGGGCTGTTATCCTGAAGGTATCATCGAAACGCATACCTGCATCATTAACAGTAAGTTCAATATTCTGCCACTCGGCATTATTTACCTGAAAACTGAGCGTATCACTACGTTCATTCTTTTCAGTGAAACTGAGTGAAGCGGCGCTTTTCACCTGGCCATTTATGGCAAGGTTCAGCACAGGGTTGTCTTTTGGCACCTTACCGGCCATGTGAGTGCGCACTACCAGCGCATTGCCTTTGCCGGTCTGCAAAACAGGTGTGGTAAGAAAAGCTGTATCGATATAAATATCGGCGGCCTCATCAGTTTGCACAGGCAGCCCTGAAAAGGTTATGTTCTTAAGAAGCGCTTTATCAGGTATTACCGGAAAAGCGTTTAGCTGGAAATCGGAATAGTAGTACAAATCAGCTTCGCCCGCGCCTTCGTTCTGCAGAATGCTCTGGGTGGTTTGGAGTACCTGGTTCACAGTTCGCAGCGAAGAACTTACATCGGTATTATTAATCTCCCTGATTACTTTATCTGCAGGTTCTGCCCTGAAACTGGCGGGAATATCATTGGTAAGAAATACAAACCTGCTGCCCGGCACCGAATGTAATACCTGTTTGCGTGCGGCTTCCCTGGCAATATCCAACACACTCCTGGCGCCTTTCTTGGCGCTCATGCTATAGCTGTTGTCCAGATAAATAACCTGTATCTTATTTCCGGCAGTTTTCGTGTTTGCCTTATTGAAGAAGGGCTGGGCAAAAGCAAGTATCAGGGTTGCAAGAAACAGCAGGCGCATAGCCAGCAGCCATTTGTAACGCACCTGACTTTGTTTGCGGCTGTTGAGTTGTATATTCTTCAAAAACCGGGTGTGCGGAAACAATACAACCTTATACTTTCGCAGGTTGAATAAGTGTATAATTACCGGTATAGCCAGCGCCAGACCCGCAACCAGAAAAAGAGGATATAGAAAACTCACCGGACAAATATAGGTGAATGGCTGTAAAAGCGGGGGTATTTTAACGTTTTCAATAGTTGGATCAATCAATAAACCATTTCTCTGCGGTTAGTATTATATTGGTGATAACAATAGTATATGATAATTTATCCAGGTTGAAATGAATATTAAATGAAAAATTATTCGGATGGATTAAGCATATATTTCTCTATCTTATTGCATATGCTTCAGGATTATTCATAAGTCGGATTATAGCTTCATTTATTGAAGCAGCAAATTTTTTCTCTAGTTCGTTTTACTGGTATTTATACCATGCTTTTGCAGCTTTTACGTTCTATGCAACTACTTTAAGATAAATGATCTTGTAAGTTGGCATTAATCATCAACTTTATCCAATTCAGCTAATAACTCTTCAATTGGAATAACCTTTTGGGATAGTCAGATATTTCCAGTAAATTTTTGTCAATAATATTTTTTCCCATTGAGGTAATTCTCCATCTATATTATCAACTTCAGGGTACTTATTTCTACTGATATTCCACTCCTCAATCTGAATGATTACCGCAGTTGTTTGTCCGGAATTATCTGATACATAGTGGAGCATGATAGCAATTTTAAGGAAAAATCTAATAAGGCTAAAAGTTCTCCAAGGCCAATTGTACCTGATTTTGGTTAGTAAATGTTTCAAACGGCCTATAAATCATTACTTTTGCCTCCCAATACAGGTAAATGAATATAAATAAACAAAGACCTATAAGAGTATTGGTAGCCAAGGTTGGCCTCGACGGACATGACAGGGGCGCTAAAGTTGTGGCTACTTCGCTCAGGGATGCAGGTATGGAAGTAATATATACCGGCCTGCGGCAGACACCTGAAATGGTTGTGAATACTGCCTTACAGGAAGATGTGGATGCAATAGGTATCAGCATCCTCAGTGGTGCGCATATGACTTTGTTCCCTAAAGTGCTTCAGTTAATGAAGGAAAAAGGCCTTGAAAATGTATTGCTTACCGGTGGTGGTATAATACCTGAAGAAGATATGGAGCAATTGCATTCTATTGGTGTTGGACGGTTGTTTGCACCCAGTGCTCCGACAGCGGGTATTGCAGATTACATCAGCTCATGGGTTAAGGAGCACAGAAGTGAACTGCTGTGAGACAGATGGCAATTGATAATTAGAAAATTGAATTGAATCAAAACAAATAATAAATTTCACAAAAATGTACAAAACATTACTTACAGAGCTGGAGAAAGGCACATTGGTTATAACAGTGAACAGGCCTGACAAAATGAATGCTTTAAACAAAGATGTTATTGAAGAACTTGGCATTGTATTGGATGAAGTATATAACAACGATGAAATAAAATCGGCCATTATCACCGGTGCAGGCGAGAAAGCTTTTGTGGCAGGCGCCGACATCAGTGAGTTTATTTCTCTTGATGCAGCAGGTGGATCTGGCCTTGCCAAAAAAGGACAGGTTAATGTATTTGATAAAATAGAAAATTGCCCAAAGCCGGTAGTAGCTGCTGTTAATGGTTTTTCATTAGGTGGGGGTTGCGAGTTGGCGATGGCCTGCCATTTCAGGGTAGCCTCAGCGAATGCAAAATTCGGTCAACCAGAAGTGAATCTTGGACTGATTCCAGGTTATGGTGGCACACAGCGCCTTACACGCCTCATAGGCAAAGGGAAAGCAATGGAAATGATCATGACGGCTGATATGGTGGGCGCTGAAGATGCGAAAGCGCTCGGGCTTGTAAATCATGTATTTGCGTCGGAAGAACTTCTGGCAAAAACAAAAGAAATATTGCAAAAAATACAATTAAAAGCTCCTGTTGCAGTGGCACATGTTATTGCCTGCATTAATGATTCAGCAAATGGTGATCATCATGGATTTGAGCATGAAATTGAGCGTTTTGGGGCTTGTTTTACTACAGATGACATGAAAGAAGGGGTTAATGCGTTTCTGGAAAAAAGAAAACCTGTGTTTAAAGGAAAATAATTTATAACTTCAACCTCAAATTTTTCCGTACATGCAGGCCAGAGTTATCAGAAACTTAGTGGCGCTTTCATTTTGTATGGCTACAGCCTATGCAACCAGCGCCCAAGATGCACACAGACTTTATGTTGAACCAGACGGTTGGGCTATTGGTATGAACATAGGCTTAAGTGACCTGTGGGGTAATATAGGCACCGCTTCTCCGATTGAACATTACAGCAACAGCAAGTACTTTGATAAGATTACCATGATGGGTGGTTTGTTTGGCCGGTATAATGTGCACCCTGGGTTTGGACTACGCGGACAGCTCAATTATGGATCTTTATATGCAACAGATAAATGGAACTATGACCTCGCCAAGAAAGCAAGTACTCAGGGCGAGGATGCTTACCAGCGATATGCCCGCGCTCAAAACGTAAAAGATGTTATGTTTGAAGGAACCTTACTGATGGAGCTTACTCCCCGCAGATTGAATCCTGAAGGCAAAAAAGCATTTAAACGCGGACAGCCATTCATAGGCCTTGGTATATCATATTTTCACTTTACTCCTTACAGTACTATAGCCGCAAGCCAGACATGGGTAAAAACCTATGATCTTCACCTTGAAGGGCAGGGATTCGGTCCAACATATCCTAAACAATATTCGTTATGGGCGCCTGCAATACCAATGGTAATCGGTTACAGGTGGGATTTGGGCCAGCATCTGAATCTTGGTATTGAATATATGTTCAGGTATACCTTTTTGAAATACCTTGATGGTGTTAGTGGTAAGTACATTGACCCCACAGCATTTGCAGCACATCTGACTCCCGCGCAAGCAAAAACTGCAGCAGAGGTAGCAGATAAAGGTTACTGGTATGGTCTTGAGCCTCAAAATGCAGCTGGCAACATGAGAGGTAATTCGGCATTTACTGATAAGTATTCTACTATTTCAATTACCATTTATTTCAAAGTAGCTACCCGCACAGCAAAGTGGTGGCATTAATTGATTAATGGCTGAATTACTGAATGGCTCAATTTCTTAATTGCCGGAATTATTCTGTTTTACCATTAATTAAGCAATTGAGTAATTATGTAATTGAGTAATTCCCAAAAGTATTACAACCTTGCCCTCCAGGGAATTTCAGATGCGTTATTCAGGTGAGAGATATAACGGGAAAGCACAAAAAGATAATCTGATAACCGGTTAAGGTATTGAATTATCAGTGGCGGTATAAATTCGTCTTGTTCCTGCATACCCACTGTTATTCTTTCAGCACGGCGGCATACACAGCGGGCCACATGGCAGGTGGATGATGCAAGGTTGCCACCAGTAAGTATAAACGAGCGCATTTCGGGCAGCACTGCATTCATTTCATCAATCTGCTCTTCCAGCCAGGTAACATCGCTCTCATGCAGGTCGGGTAGCTTTATATTTACTTCTTTATCAGGGTTGGTAGCCAGAGCTGAACCAATGGTAAATAACCTGTCCTGTATTTCTCGTATTGATTCCGATATCTTTTCATTGGCACACAGATCGTTCACCATTCCAAGATAAGAATTGAGCTCATCTACTGTGCCGTAGCTTTCAATGCGGATATGACTTTTAGGCACCCGCACACCACCTATCAGACTGGTACCACCCTTATCACCTGTTTTTGTGTATATCTTAAACATAAACTACAAAGCCCTGAATGGGCTTCCCTTTTTTATCTGAAAATTTCCTTTTCCTGAATATTATTGCTATGTTTTATTGGATGAGTTCGGGATTTTCCTTCACCGTTACTATTGACACAGTTTATACCGATTTTGGCAATACTTTTGCTATGCCATTTGTGCCACCTGTTTTGCATCCGTTTCCACCATCCCATCTCTAATCCTGATTACCCTGTGCGTATATTTTGCAATATCCTCTTCATGGGTTACCAGCACTACTGTATTGCCTTGCTTATGTATCTGCCCGAATAATTCCATTATTTCAATAGATGTTTTACTGTCCAGGTTACCTGTCGGCTCATCCGCCAGCAGCAATGACGGGTTGTTGATCAATGCCCTGGCAATAGCAACTCTCTGGCTCTGACCGCCTGATAATTCGTTGGGTTTATGATGTGCCCTGTCGGTAAGACCAACCTTTTCCAACATTGCACGGGCTCTTTCTTCTCTTTCTTTTCGGCTGGCACCAGCATAAATAAGCGGCAGGGCTACATTTTCCCATGCAGTAAGTCGAGGCAGCAGATTGAACTGCTGAAACACAAACCCTATCTCCATATTACGTACATCAGCAAGCTGATCGTCGGCCATGTTGCTCACATTCTTTCCATTCAGGACATATATACCTCCGCTGGGAGAATCGAGGCAACCCAAAATATTCATTAGCGTAGATTTACCTGAACCAGACGGCCCCATCAATGCCACATATTCATTCTGACTGATAAGCAAATCAATCCCTTTGAGTACAGGTAGTTCCTGCTTACCCAGATAGTAGCTTTTGCGAATATTATTGAGCCTTATTACCTCTTTCATTTTACAGTCCTGAGTCTTTAGTATTTAGTCTAAAGTAAGCGAATCTCCATAAAAAAGAATTCGAAGACATTTTAGCTAAATACTATTGTATTAATTTTCAAAAATACACATAATTTCACCCTTTGTATGCTTTGTTTTCCAAATTGTAAAATCAATATCGGCTTATACGTTACCCGCAAGAGACCTGATGGGTATCATGATATTGAGACAGTATTTTATCCCATAATAGCAGAGGCTATGGCGGGCGAGCCCATGAATATGCAGCTTCGTGATGTGCTTGAAGTGGTAAATGCACCTGTTACGAGCCTACATATGACCGGATTACCTGTTAAGGGGAATGACAGTGATAATCTTGTGTTTAAGGCATATCATTTACTTAAAAACAGGTTTCCTGGTATTGTTTCGGGCCTGGATATTTACCTCCATAAAGTTATACCAATGGGAGCCGGCCTTGGTGGAGGATCGGCCGACGGAGCATTTATGCTGCGTCTGCTGAATGATTATTTTCAATTAAAGTTAAGTAAACCTGAACTGGCAGAAATGGCTCTGCAATTGGGTAGCGATTGCCCTTTCTTTATTCATAATAATCCTCAGTTTGCCACTGGCAGGGGGGAGCAAATGAATGATATAATGCTTGACCTGAACGCATACTGCCTGCAGATCATTTGCCCGGAGGTTCATGTATCTACGGCAAAGGCCTTCTCAATGATACAACCAAAATCTGCCACTTTTAATCTGCAGCGGTTACCGGAATTACCAATCAGTGAATGGAAAAATTGTGTAGCTAATGATTTTGAAGCGCCGGTTTTTGAAATGCACCCTGAACTGGCTGAAGTAAAACAGGCATTGTATGATCAGGGCTCTGTTTATGCATCAATGAGCGGGAGCGGCTCAGCCATATATGGTTTGTTTGAGAAAGGGGAAAAGGGGAAAATTAAATCCAGTATTCCTTTTAAAGAATTTTACCTGCAATAAAAAAACCGCTATAAGATTAATTCTTATAGCGGTTTTTAGAGAGTAACTATTTAATTAATTATCCCAGAAAATCTGAGGTGTATACAGAGTGCTTGCGGGAGTATTGTTTTTATTGTAAGAATACTCAGTTTGTGGATACAAAAGACGACGGGGAATATTAGCGCCAGCCTTGGCCGGAGTTAACGTTGGATAACCAGTGCGACGCCACATTGTCCAGGCTTCCGGATTCAGGTATAATGCTACCCATTCTTCATAACAGATTTTAGAAAGTGCGTTAGCGCTGGTCAATGAACCTACAGATGTAATATAACCCGCAGTAGTAGCTGAATCAAGTCCGAGTTTGGTCATACTGGCCTTGATACCATTTTTCCATGCTGTCTGAGCTGAAGCTACAGTACCCCCTTTGGTAATAGTAGCTTCGGCAGTCATAAACTGTAATTCCTCGTAAGTGATAAATTCAACAGGGGCATTTGGGTTGCCATAATAGGCACCCAGCCAGTCTCCGCCATCAGCAGTAGTTGTATCTATCAAAATCGAAAAACGAGGGTCATTATTTGTCAGCATTGCGGTGGCCAAAGTAGAACTGGCAAAACTGATATCGTCGCGCTGATTATTGAATTGATACCAGGGTCCACTAGAATTTGCAGTAGTACCGAAAACATATTGGGCATTGTCTGAATTGCTGGCAAAAGATTGCGCAATTTCATTCAAGGCATTTGAAGCCATTGTAGGGTTAGCTTTGCTTTGATGCATATAAATCCTTGCTTTTATAGCATGAGCGAAATTGATCCATGCTCCGGCATTGCCTGCGTATATTACATCTTCGCTGCCAGGTACAGAATATCCGGGGGTGGAATTTGATAAAAATGTAATGGCTGAATCGCATAAACTCAGAATAGTGCCATACAATCCTTTATCCACATCATATGAGGGCTGCATATTTAGCTTTCCTTCCAAAGCTTTTGAATAGGGGATACTTCCCCAGCAATCTACAGTGATCTGTAGTGTATATGCCATCAACACCCTGGAAACCCCGCTATAAACATTGTACCCTTTTGAATCAGATAACTGGATAAGCTGAAGATCGTTTTCCATTACCGATGTATATAAATTACCCCAGGTGTTGTCAACATCTTGTCCGGTAAATATATACTGGTAATAAGCACCGCACTGGCGGGAAATCCCGGCAGTTTGTTGAGTGAACATCGAGGCAAAGCGAGAAATATCTCCTCCTTGTGAGTATGCAAGTGAACCTTCTACTGTTGATAACAATACAGCCGGGGTAACACTCAATGGAGCATTGGGATTCTGATTAGCACTTGTGTAAAAAGATTTCTTACACGAAGAACTCAATAACATAAATCCTCCTAAAATAATGAACATTGATATTTTTATCACTTTCATGACTTATATTTTTATTAGTGAATTTAAATTTATAAACCTACATTTAACCTTAGACCAGCTGACTTGATACCAGGATTATTGAAATAGTCCAATCCCTGACCATTTGCTGGTCCTGCAAGGCTTGTTTCCGGATCAACTCCTTTATACTTTGTCCAGAGGATAATATTATTTGCCATTGCAGTAATAGATAAGTTCTGCAAATGCATTTTTTTAGCTACAGACTGTGGAAACGAATAAGTAAGGCTGATCTGGCGTAGTTTTATAAACGAGCCATCCTCAATATCAGATTCTGTAGGACCAACAAAGCTACTTCCTATGTTCTGCCAGTAATATTGGTTATAAGTAGCAGAGGCTGTATTTTTTGTTCCTGTGCTGACTGGAAGTCCGTTGGCATCAAGATGACCTGCAATTCCATCGAACACAGTAGTTGTTCCGCGATTTGAAGTTGCATTTCCGGTTCCAAAATAATCAAGTGCACCTTTTGTTCCATTCCATATCTGACCGCCTTTCCTAATAGCAATATGTAGTCCGAAAGAGAACCTTTTATAAGAAAGATTGCTGATTATTGATCCTATCCAGTCAGGATTTGTGTTACCAATTACTTGATTTGTAGCGCTAGGATCTACAATTGGCATGCCATAACCCGGATCTCCTTTTACATCATTAATCAATAATTTTCCGGTACTGGCGTCACGGACATATTTTGTACCATATATTATACCTGCAGGCTGGCCTGGAACATCATAAATAGCGCCATTCTGGAAACCAGCTATCAAGAGACTGTTGATGCCATTAGCAATAGAAACAACTTTATTGACATTTTTGCTCCAGTTAAAATTCAGGTCCCATCTGAGACCATATTTAGTTTTTACCGGAGTAGTGCTTAAAGTCAATTCCAATCCATGATTGCTTAATTTTCCTACATTATCAACAAGAGCACCGAAACCAGTGGAATAAGCAACAGGTACTGAAAGAATTTGGTCAGTAGTCAATGAATAATAGTAAGTAGCATTAAGGGTAACCTTGTTCTGGAAAAAAGCAAGATCAGTACCTATTTCATAAGAACTGGTATGTTCGGGTTTCAGGTCTGCATTACCCATTGCTGTAGTTACATTAGCTAACTGGTATCCTGAGTAACCATTGATTGGCCATGTTATACCTGTAGTGAAGCCATCAAGTATACTTGCTGTTTTATAATAAGTCTGTAAAGCCTGTACACCAGCATCCTTACCAACACCCGCATACGAAAGCCGTAATTTACCAAATGACAAAGTTTTGTTTCCGGTTAGACCCAGTGGCTCAGTAAAAATAAAGGATAATCCAGCAGAAGGATAGAAGAAATTATCATTACCTGCAGCAAGAGTAGAGGTAGTTTCATCCCTGCCGGAGGCAGTAAAGAACAGCATGTTTTTGTAACCAATTTCGGCCTGAGCATACCATGCAGAACGCCTGTATTTTGACGCACCTTCGCTGGAAACATATGATGTAGCATTGGACATATCAAGAAAGTCAGGTAGAGTCAGGTTGGTACCTTGTGCAAACCGGGTACTTGAGGTGGCAGAAAAATAGTTTTCTCCTAATACAAGTGTTCCATTAAGGTCCTTATTGAAGGTTTTATGCATATTTACAATAAAATCTGAATTGAACTGCTGGTTGAAATAATCAATAAGATTGACTTCCCCACCACCACTAGCAACTCCGTGTGAGCCTATATCGTAAGCTTGTTTACTCTGCTGCGAATATACGTCTCCACCCAGGCGGTAGGTTAAATCCATCCAGTCAGTCAGCTTATAATTTGCCTGTCCGTAGCCATAGGAGCGGCTTAGTACATCTCTTGCAGGATTGCGAACTACAGTCCAGTAAGGATTATCATATCCACCACCATCTCGGTAATTTCTCTGGGTCCCATCAGGGAATAAATAAGCTGCTGGATTTGAACTTGCTGCTGCATTACTTATACCATACGAATTATCAAAAGTTGGAGGAGTGCGCATCAGACCTAGCATCAGGCCGGAAGTATTGGAGCCTTGCTGAATTTTATCATTGCCTGATCCTACATAATTAATACCACCTGAGATTGTAAGCTTATCATTAACTTTAGACTGGCCACTTGCTCCGAAAGTTGTTTTATCATACATAGCAGTAGGAATTACACCCACCTGGTGCATATTTCCTAAAGACAATCTATAGGAGTTGTCAGCATCGCCTCCTGAAATGGACACATTATTGTTGGTTGTACTGCCGTTCTGAAAGAATTTGTATGGATTATAAGCAGTAACAGGTATTTTGCCATTGGGGTTACTCATACCTACAATATCGCCATGGGGATCAATCGTATTTTTTATTCCGGTCCACCTAAGAGTATCGATTGCAGCACCCCAGGTTACCCTGTTAGGGTAAGAATATTTACCACCTGTGCCTTCTGAATATTGGTTTTGCAATGCAGGTAATTTATTCACCTGATCCATAGTGTATGAAGAATTAATGGATACATGAACTCCTTTTTCACCCTTGGTATTACCCTTTTTAGTGGTAATTATTATTGCTCCGCTTGCAGCACTTATACCATACAGAGCAGTCGCAGCAGGGCCTTTCAATACGCTGATGCTCTCAATATCATTAGGATTGATATCCAAACCACGGTTGGTAGGCTGTGTTCCTCCAGTCAAATTACCGCCTGCTCCGCCTGCAGCGAAACCAGCAAACGTAGGGTCATAATTATTAATAGAGTTGTCAATTGGAATACCATCAATAACAATCAATGGCTGATTATTACCAGTCATAGATGTTATACCTCTTAACTTTAAAAAAGTACCAGCACCCGGGTCTCCTGCCGAATTAATAACTTCCAGACCCGATACTTTACCATCCAGTTCACCCAACGCATTGCCGGTACCTGATTTATTCATGTCTTCACCGCCAACAGTTTGTGTGGCATAAGCCAGGGTTTTGGCTTCCCGTTTGATACCAAGCGCTGTAACAACTGTTTCATTCAGTTGCCTTGCCTGCAATTTCATATTTACTACAACACCTGTTCCGGTTATTTCAGCTTCCTGGGTAGCATAGCCTATTGCCTGTACTACCAGAATGTTGTCTCCATTAGGTACATCCAGTTCAAAATTACCATCAGGGTCGGAGACAGTTCCCATTGAGGTGTTCTTGACAGCAATACCGGCGCCGGGAAGACCCAGGCCTCGTTCGTCAAGTACTTTACCCTTGACATGTCGTGACTGTGCATAGGCAAGCTGTGCGCCTGCAGCAAGGAGGACAAAAAGCAACAAATAAATTTTTTTCATGCGTTTTTGTTTTTTTGGTTAATTAATAATTGTTTTAGAAGGTGTTAATGAACTGGTAATAATTGTACTGTAGGGTAAAAATAGGGTGATTTTTCAAAAAAAGGTAACAATTATTTAATAAACCGGAATTAATTTTTGCACATGGGGTGCATTACTACCTTGTTCGATATTTTTTTGATTGAAATATTTTAAATCTGGCAGTTCAAGCACATCAAATCCCGCACTAAACGAACCTTTCATTTGGCATATTAATTATCAAATTCATTGGTCTTTTAGTTTCAATGGTATCTGCTAATTCAATGATAGCATATGCCATACCTTAAAAAAATTATCAGTTTTCCGGATTACCCTATCTTTATTCTATTTTTTAATCAATGTGCCAACCAAAAAGGCAAATACCTGGATAATGACAGATACACCACGCTATAAAGAACTTCAGGACCAACTCGCTAATCAGACCGACGAGAAAGGCCGTATAGATGTATTAATAAGTATAGGTGAAGAGATACGGAATCTTGATGTGGAAGAAGCAATGAAAACCAGTGTAGACATTATTTCAAGATCAAAAATAATAGGCTACAGCAAGGGGCTGGGCCAGGGGTATTGCCTTAAAGGTTTTTGTCATCGGCTCAAGGGTGAATATGAAGCCGGGATAGCCGTGCTTAAAGATGCGCTTTCCATTGCGAGGAAAATACATGAACATAACCTGGAGGCCACATCCCTATATTATCTTGGTAATATATACCGCGACCTGGGCGATCTGGGCAATGTGTTTTCGCATTACGAAAAGGCTCTTGTAATAAATGAAGAACTGGGTGATGAGTATTATCAATCAGTAATACTTTCCAGTATATCCAACCTGCTTTATGATCTGAATGATTATGACAGCGCGCTGGAATATGCATTGAAATGCCTGCCGATTTTCGAAAGAGTGCATAACTCAAACAGCCTGTTGAATATCTATAACACCCTGGGCAATATTTATTTTAAAAAAGAACAACTACCCGAAGCCCTCCATTATTTCAGCGAAAACCTGAGCAGATCGGAACCGGAAACTGCTTCTTATGTAATGGCTGAAAGCGGCCTGGGGAAGGTATATTACAAAATGCACGATTTCGGCAATGCAAATAAATACCTTACCAATGCGTTGAGGGAATCAAAAAACCTGGGCAATGCCGAAGTACAGATTATTTGCTTTTTTTACCTCGGACGCCTATTTATGGATGAAGGGAGCTACCGGATGGCGCTGCAGTATATGGAAAATGCCTACAAACTGTCGGAAGAGTACTCGCGGCGCCATGATATGATGAGTGTGCATGAAATACTGTCGGCGCTATATGACAAGATGGGAGATATACCAAAAGCTTTCCACCACCTGAAATCGTTTGAACAATTAAAGGAAGAAATTTTCAAACAAAAAATCATCAATGAACTGCGCAACCTTCAGGTAAGGCAGCAGACGGAACTGGCCAAGAAAGAAAAGGAAGTGGCCGAACGCACTGCATTTCTCAAACACCAGTTCATGGCCAATATGAGCCATGAGATACGCACTCCTATGAATGCCATTGTGGGCATGACCCGTCTGCTGCTGGGCAAAGACCCCAAACCCGACCAGCTCAGATACCTGAATGCCATACAGCTTTCATCGAATAACCTGCTGGTGATCATCAACGATATCCTTGACCTTTCAAAAATTGAGGCAGGCAAAATAATTATTGAGCATGTAGACTTCAACCTGCGCGAAATACTGGGAAGCGTAAAGGATATGCTGATGCTGAAAGTAGAGGAAAAGGGCCTGGAACTTCGTATAGTAATTGATCCCGAAATACCCAAAAGGCTCACCGGCGACCCCACACGGCTCAATCAGGTGCTGATAAACCTGGCTGGTAATGCCGTAAAATTCACGGAGAAAGGCTATGTGGAAGTTAGTGCCACCCTAATGAAGAAAGAGCGGAATAAGCTGAGTGTAAAATTTGATGTTGCAGATACAGGTATTGGCATTGCACAGGAATATGTTGATTATATATTCGACAGTTTCACGCAGGCAGGTGCAGATGTAACCCGTAAATTTGGCGGCACCGGACTTGGACTCACTATATCCAAGCAACTGGTGGGGCTTATGGGCGGCGATATCTCGGTGCAAAGTGAATTAGGCAAGGGCACAACATTTTCTACCATTATAACACTTGAGGAGGCAGAGAACCAGGAAGAGATAAAACAGGAAGGTTTGCTGGACGGCGCTGCCATGGAACGGCTGAACAAACTGAAAGTGATGCTGGTAGAAGACAATGAATTTAACCGCATGGTGGCTGAAGACACACTGAGAGAACTGATTCCGGGCATAAATCTGCATTCAGCAATACACGGACAAGATGCACTAAATAAACTAATGAAGGAGCAGTATGACATCCTGCTCATGGATATACAGATGCCGGTAATGGATGGACTTACGGCCACAAAGCTTATAAGAACCACACTGCCCGAACCTGCAAGAAGTGTTAAGATTATTGCTATGACAGCCAATGTGATGCAGGAAGATGTGCAGGAGTACTTCAGGATGGGGATGAATGCCTATGTATCGAAGCCATTTAATGCCGATGAACTGCTGCTGAAAATGGACGCTGTTATGAGCAATATCCCACCGCCAGAACTTAAGAAACCAGAGCCTGCACCAGAACCGGTGAAGGAGACACGGAAATTTGCACCATTGCCTGCCCAGGTAACGGATATGACCTTCCTTAAAGGCTTTACAGGCGGGAATATGGACAAACAGCAAAAATACATGGGTATGTTTATGGACAATGCGCCGAAACTGCTTGATAGTATTGAAAAAGCACTGTTGAAAAATGACTATAATGCGGTAAAAATTGCCGCTCATTCACTCAAACCGCAATTGTCCTACATGGGTATTAAGGAAGATGTGAGCAATATTTTCCTGATTGAGCAATCGGCTGGTGAAACGGCACACAGAGACACACTACCTGAGCTTGTGGAAAACCTGAAACGATTGATAAACAAAGCTTTTGAAGAGCTGAAGGGGATAAAGTGAAGGTTTGTTTAAATGAAAGACAAGTGAGTTTTTAAAATCAGGTTTATGAGATTTTTAATGTTTGTGTTTTTTAGTTTTGGGGCTTATTGCAATGTTGTATATGCAACAGATAAACTCGATGCTATAAAGAATAATTCACAACTGTGAATGACCTGAAAGATGTGTACCGGGCTTATAAAATAAACCATAAAATAGGTGATCAGAATGAAATGCTGAATCTGCTGACTGACGAATCGCCTGAAGATATAGGTAAAGTTATTACCGCCTACCTGGCAGAAAATAAAAAACTGACTGGCAGTAACATCACTGATAAGCGGCTTAGGGTATATGTTGACAGCTACCTTTTGATGACAAATCAAAACTACATTGCAATAAAAAGCAAAGGCATTAATTCGAAAGAATTTACTGATGCTTATGAAAAATTCAAAGCAATGAACAGAAGGTACATGACTTACCTCACTACCCGGTTTGCCATTGACAGATATATAAAGATGACTGAAGAGGAGTACTGGAAAACCATTGATAAGCATAAGTACATTAAGTCTGCTCAATATAATACCTGCCAAAAACTAATAAAAACAGACTTTTATAAAAGCTGTAAAATACTGGACAAGATTATAGGACAAACAACTGAATTTCAGGAAAACTCCATCTATCGGTTACAACGTGCCGATCTTTTTGTAAAATATGATTCCACAACAATAGATGCACACGAGAAAGCAATTGCAATGTATAAAGACATTGTTGACAAGAAAAAATATTGCCTCTACCTTTATGAGGCATGGCTAAAATGGCGCATGGTTTATCAGTACTGGAATGGTTTATCAAAGTCGTCTGATATCCCCAATAATATGTATGACAACGTGCGGGAGGATTTAGCTGTTGTGATACTCAAATATCTCAACACTTATCCAAAAGATGAAATGGCCATCAATCAGTTCCTGTTTATTTCTTCACACGACATAGTGAGGCGATATGGCGAATATCCTTATGGCAACCAGATTACGGTTGAGTATCACGAAACATTTGATGAACCAAAATAAAGCCAGGTTTACACCACCACATTTATCATCTTTCCTTCCACGAAAATAAACTTCTTAAGTGGCTTGCCTTCCATCCATTTCACCACGTTTTCATCACCCAGTACAGCCTGCTCAATAGTTGCCTTCTGAGCATCGAGCGGAAACTCCATTTCCAGCCTTGTTTTGCCATTTACGGCTACAGGGTATTTCTTGGAATTTTCTTTGGTGTATTGCTCATCATACTTAGGAAATTCAGCAGTAATAACACTGGTTGTATGCCCGAACTGATGCCACAGCTCCTCGGCTATATGCGGTGCAAAAGGACAAATCGCCAATGCCAGAGGTTCCAGTATTCCTCGCTTATGGCAACCCAATGCAGTCAGTTCATTTACACAGATCATAAACTGGCTCACTGATGTATTGAATGCAAAACGCTCTACATCTTCTTCAATTTTCTTTATGGTTTTGTGTAGTATGCGCAGTTCATCATTGGTTGGTGTTTCCTCATTCACAATCCAACCTTTTTGTTCATCTGCATAAAGGCGCCACATCTTCTTAAGGAATCGGTGTACACCCTCAATACCCTTGGTATCCCATGGCTTGCTCACATCTATCGGCCCGAGGAACATTTCATACATGCGGAAAGTATCGGCACCATATTGCGCTACAATATCATCGGGGTTGACAACATTGTATTTCGATTTGGACATTTTTTCGACTTCAGCCCCGCAGATGTATTTACCATCTTCTAAAATAAACTCAGCATCGGCATAATCAGGCCTCCATTTTTTGAAAGCCTCAATATCCATTTCGAGTCCATCAACAAAATTTACATCAACTCTCAAATCATGTACATCGTATTGTTTTCTCAATCCGGCAGAAACGAATTTATTTTCTCCATTTACTCTATACACGAACCGTGTACTCCCCTGTATCATCCCCTGGTTCAGCATCTTCTTAAAAGGCTCATCAAAGCCAATGTGGCCAAGATCATAAAGCGCCTTTGTCCACATGCGGGAGTAAAGCAAATGTCCGACTGCATGTTCATTGCCTCCTATGTATACATCTACCTGTTTCCAGTAGTCGGTGGCTTTGCGGCTGGCAAATTCTGTATCATTGTACGGATCCATGTACCTTAAGAAATACCAGCTGCTGCCGGCATAGCCGGGCATGGTGTTGGTTTCTCGTTGTCCGGCTTCAGTTGTTACCCAGTCTTCTATATTAGCAAGTGGGCCCTGACCTTCAGGGCCGGGGCGGTAGCTGTCGACATGTGGTAATTCTACCGGTAAATTTCCTAAATGCCAGTCGTTGTGAATGATCGGTTCATCAATGCCATAAGGTATGTCATCCACATACATTACCGGGAAAGGCTCGCCCCAATAGCGCTGGCGGCTGAAGCCTGCATCGCGCAGCTTATAGTTTACTTTTCTTTTACCAGCACCCTCATCTACCAATTCATTTATTGCAGCCTCACTAGCTTCAGCTATACTCATCCCACTCAGGAAATCACTGTTTTCAATAGTGCCTGTTTTAGCGCTGTAGGCTTCCTCACCAGTATATTTATCATCAAAAATATTGGTAATCGGAATACCAAAATGCTTTGCAAAAGCATGGTCGCGGTCATCACCACTTGGCACGGCCATGATAGCGCCGGTGCCATATCCTGCAAGCACATACTCCGATATCCATATCGGGATATCCTTGTTGGTCAAAGGATGCCTTGCATAGGCTCCTGTAAAGCAGCCTGTAACCTGCTTCACCTCGCTCATACGCTCGCGCTCAGATCGGCTTTTTACGTAGGTTTTGTAGTTGTTTATTGCTTCTTTTTGTTCCGGTGTTGTAATGTCATCTACCAACTCATGCTCTGGGGCCAGCACCATAAAGTCTACTCCGAAGATAGTATCGGGTCGGGTGGTGAAAACTGTAATGGCACCCTCTCCTTTGGAGGGGGCCAGAGTGAGGTTAAACCTTACCTCGGCCCCAATGCTTCTCCCTATCCAGTTGCGCTGCATTTCCTTCATGGGCTCGGTCCAGTCGAGGGTATCAAGGCTGGCAAGCAGGCGCTCAGCATATTCTGTTATCCTTAGAAACCACTGGCGCATATTTTTGCGCTCCACAGGGTGGCCGCCGCGCTCACTTACACCATTTACCACTTCATCATTGGCTAATACTGTACCCAGCGCTTCGCACCACCACACCTGCGCATAACCCTGGTAGGCCAGGCGGTATTGCATCAAAGCGTCCCGCTTTTCTTTTTCCGAAAAATCATTCCACCTAACTGCATCAAATAGCAACGTTTCATCGCCAGTGCAGGGCATATTTTTATTACCCTCTTTTTCAAAGATGGCAATCAGTTCGCTTATTGGCTTTGCCTTATCAGCCCTATGGTCATACCAGCTATGAAACAACTGCAGGAAAATCCATTGTGTCCATTTATAGTATTTAGGGTCGCTGGTACGCACTTCGCGACTCCAGTCGTAGCAGAAACCTATATTATCCAGTTGCTCGCGGTAGCGGGCTATATTCTTTTCGGTAGTAACAGCAGGGTGTTGTCCGGTTTCAATAGCATACTGCTCTGCCGGCAGCCCGAAAGCATCGAAGCCCATCGGGTGCAGCACATTGAAGCCTTTCAGCCTTTTGTATCGGGCGTAAATATCAGAAGCAATATAGCCAAGCGGATGCCCTACGTGAAGACCTGCCCCGCTAGGGTATGGGAACATATCCAGCACATAGCACTTAGGCCGGTCGCTCTCGTTGCTTACTTTATAAACATGGTTATCATTCCAGTATTTCTTCCAGTTCGCTTCTATTTCCTTAAAATTGTACTCCATAATAGCACTAAGTAAAAATTAAAATATTGTTGGGTAAAAGTATCAAAATTACAACTTGTAAAGGCAAGAAGGCTTTAAACAATGCAATAAGTTGCGGTTGAAAGAGGATAGAAATAAGTAAAATTGGATGAATGATTATAAGAATGAACAATTAGTTATTGTCTTCTGATTCAATTTCATAATCTCCAAAAAGTTCAGAAAGATCAATAGAAAATCCAGGTAAACTTGCCGATGTAACCATATCTCCGCTTGCCAGGAGTTTTGACGGTTGATATTTACCATCAACCATCGTATAAATGAACATCGTTTTTTCATAAGGCATTACAATCCAGTATTCCTTTACCCCAGCGTCTTCATATGCTTCATACTTATTTTTTAACTCCTTCCTGTTATTTGAAGGGGAAAGAACTTCTACCACAATATCCGGCGCACCAATGCATCCACGCGTATCAAGCTTTTTGGGATCGCAGATAACACACAGATCAGGCTGCAACACAGTGAAAATTTCCATATCGCTGTGGGATTTTTTTGGTAAGCGTACATCGAATGGTGCTATATATACTTTGCAGGGATTATCGTAAAGAAATACCCCCAATTTAATATGTAATTTCCCTACTAATTCCTGATGTAGCCTGTTGGGTGCCGGGCTCATTTTAAAAATGCGCCCCTTTATCAGTTCCACCCTTTCTTCAAATTTCCATTTGTAATAATCGGCATAAGAATAAACCTGACTAAGGTCAAGATCAGCAAATTTCATTGAATGTATTTTTATCAAAAATAACTAATTCCTGTTTGCGACAACTGAATATTACCATAAATAACCCTAAAACTCAAGCACCAGCCCGTCATAGGCCAGGTGCATACCACCAGGCAAACTACTCTCTACTACATCATGTAAACCCAACTGGTGGCTGATATGGGTAAAATAAGCATCATTTGTATTGATATCAGCTGCAACCGCTATTGCCTCTTTCAATGTATAATGGGAAATGTGTGGCTCGTGCCTGAGTGCGTTTAACACCATTGCCTTACTACCCCTTATTTTATCCAGTTCTTCGGGAGCTATATAATTGGCATCTGTGATGTAAGTGAAATCCCCTATCCGGAAGCCCAATACTTCAAGCTTGTAATGCAATAATCTAATTGGCGTGAAAGGTAGCCCGCATACCTCGAATGGTTCGTGGGCAAATATCGTATTCATATTTATTTGCGGTATCCCGGGGTAGGTGGGATATGTAAATATGTAACTATACTCTCTTTTCAGCGCTTCCTGAGTTTCCTCTGTGGCAAAAACTTCCACAGGCCGGTTGGTAAAATAGTTGTATGGCCTTATATCATCAAGGCCTGCTATGTGGTCTTTATGACCATGGGTAAAAACAATGGCATCCAGTTTGCGCACATTTGCGCGGAGCATCTGGTATCTGAAATCAGGGCCGCTGTCTATTACAATACTGGCATCGGCGGTTTCGATCCATATGGCCGACCTCAGCCTGTTATCTTTCCTGTTGGTTGAAGTGCAAACAGGACATTGGCAACCTATGAACGGGATGCCCTGAGATGTGCCTGTACCTAAAAAAGTTACTTTCACGGTTATATATCCATTTGGGTTTGTACAGAATCATCGGCACCGGGAGTTGCCTCAGATATCAGTTGTTTATACCATTTCTGCATCTCACCACTCAGCTCTGCCTCATTTATTTTTATTGTTGGCAGAATCTCCAGCAAGGCATTGATACGGCCTTCAACGCTGAAAAACTTATTGATCACTACTACCCTTCTTTCCTCCAGTATGCAGTAGCCGCTGTTGAAATGACCTTTTTCATATCTTATTATATACCGGGCCTCATCATAGAGTCCTTCTAATTTTTTCAGTGTGTTTGGCGTATATTTGAAACTCATCAGTTCTGATTAAAAATGTTATCCGGGTATTACCAAAGATTTACTGCTTTTTTAACGTCTATATATATTGGATCAAATGCAGTTCCAATGATTAAAAGTAGAAAATTCGCCGCACTTATACTCATAGCAGTTATTTTATGTTCGTTTTCAGTCAGTCTGAGGGCTCAGGACGAAGATGATGATGAGCCTCATGGCTTGTATTTACCGGAAAAAAGAGTTTTTTATGGCGGCCTTATAGCCGGTGCAAATTTTGCACAGGTTGATGGCGATTACTTCGCGGGCTATCACAAAGTTGGTTTTAACGGTGGCGCAATTGTATATGCCCAACTGGCCAAGCATGTTGCGCTTAGCCTTGAGTTACTTTATTCACAAAAAGGGAGCAGCAGTAACCTTGGCGAAATATCGCCGCATAATACATCTATTTACATCATGAAATATGGCATCAACACGAATTATGCAGAGATACCGGTAATGATCAACTATTTTGATAAGCGGAGAAGTCATTGTGGTATTGGATTGTCTTATGGCAGGCTGGTTAGTAGCAGCGAACATATTCAGGTTGACTCCAACGGAATAATAGAAACACTTAATTTCAATAATGCTTATCCATTCAAGAAAGAGGCGTTAGATATTGTAGCAGGCGCTGAGCTCCATCTCTGGAAGGGTTTGTTTATGAATGTAAGGTTTCAGTATTCCTTAATACCTATCCGCACACAACTGCCCCCACCCGATTATGCGCGCGCTGAACAATACAGCAATCTGTGGGTAGTGAGATTGATGTATCTGATTAAATAAAGGCTACAATAATCAGTTTCTTGCTATTGCATCTATAATTATAATATTGCAGGGACCCGGATCACCTGCCGGATGATGCCAGTTGAGTTTTACATTTATCGGGAAAGTGGCAGTAGTAAAATCTATACCACTGCCAGAGGGTAATGTATTAAATCTTGTAACAGCAGTAATACCATCAATCGTAATAAAATACCCCCCGCTGCAAACAGTCATTCCCATATCAGGACCTGTAATGGTTGCAGTGTTCATGTAAGAGGTAGAACTGCTCTTTTTACATGCAGGTGAGATGCTAATGACACAGAGCATAAAAACCAGAAAGTATTTCATAAGTATAGTTTTTTAGTTACTGCAAATTACGGGATATAATAATGCAAAGCACATTTGCATCGTGATTAATTTTACTATGAAACTACCCTCAGGGATAGGCTATAGCACTATGGAATTATTTGATAGGGTCAATAATGTGGCCAACTTTAGTAAATACAGATCAGGTGTAGATTATTGACTAACTAATGTAATCAAAATTTCAACTATCAATCAGCTTTGACGATTGCATCAATCAAAATAAAATTGCAAGGATTGGGATCTGCCTTTTTATGCCAGTTATAATTTATCTTGATCGGGAAAGTCGCAGTTTTAAGATCTATTCCTGATCCAACTGGAAGCGGATCCATAAATTTCTGGGAAGTGCTTCCTGTTGTGATCACATAACCATAACCGCAAACAATGTTTGAAAGAAACTGGCCTCTTAAATATCCGGTGCTGGAATAAGATACAGGCTCTTTATGTGTACAGGAGGAAAAAAATGTGGATATACCAATAAGTAAAATCAGCGCATTTTTCATTAGCAATGGTTTTATGCTATTGCAAGGTAAGGAATAAACCAATTTCGGTCTAATTTTGCGTTATGTCGGAATTTCACGTAAAACTACCGTTACGAATTGACTGGAGCGAATTGGATATATTAGCGCATGTGAATAATGTAGCCTACTTCAAATATATACAAGCCGCCAGGGTGAATTATTGGGAAATCAGTGGGCTTCTGCCTATGTCGGGACAAATGAAATTCGGGCCAATTTTGCTCTCAACTTCCTGCAAGTTCATCAAGCCTCTATTCTATCCCGGAAATATTGTTGTGGAAACCAGGATTGAGTTCATTAAAAATACCAGCTTCGGAATGCACCACAGAATAATAAATGATAACAGTGAATTGGCCGCTGAGGCGCATGATGTAATAGTTACTTATGATTTTGAAAAAAACGAGAAGGTCGCAGTTTCTGATCATTTCAGACAATCAGTGGAGCAGATCGAAGGCATAAAGTTCTGATCTTTTGGAATCACCGTAGTAAATGTACAACCTCGCAACGATGGGATAATCCGACCAAATGCCGCTCAAAATTATGCTTTTGCATTTCTTTAGCAAAATATAGCAGGTTAATTGAACTTGTATCAGAAACCAACAAAATCAAGGTTATGAAACTCAGGCTCATTTTAAGCGCGTTGCTTGTAATTATTATCACAGCAGGAATTAGTTCAAATGCAAATGCCAACCCAAGGAGGCATGGATACTGCCGCCCTGTAGTAAGGTATTGTCCACCAGTAAGGGTTTATGTACCACCAGTGCCTGTAGTTTATTATTCCCCGGCATATTGCCCGCCGGTGCGTTATGCCCCAAGATGTTATCATGAGCATGAATACAGAAGTTACGGACATAGATATTGCAGGTAAGAAACCATAAACCAAAAAAAGTAAGGCTGCCCGCTTTCCGGAGCCTTACTTTTTTAATTCTATGTTTTTACCAAATGAAAAAATCTGTATTTTCTTGAATAATATACAGGGATGAAATACTATCTCATTGTACGAACCAGGTAAAACGAAATAGCTATTATTGCAGCAATAGCAATTCCAAGGAACGTAACTACCATTTTATAACCCTTATTTGACTCTTTCAGTCCCTGCAGTTCTTCCAGGTTGTTGAAGATATTCTGCATCCTTGAGAAGGCGGTTTCGCCCTTTATCACGTAGTCATAGGCGCCATGTTTCATACTATCCACAGCTACTTCCAGCTTATCCTGTCCGCTCAGCATTATCACATGAGTTGCAGGGTTGGAGGCCTTAACCAGTTTCAATACATCCACCCCGTTTTTTGCATCGGGCAGGTGTGAATTCAGGTGAAAATCCAATACCATTATAGCGGGGTTAAGGCCGATATCTTTCAGTGCATCCTCGCCATTTTCATAGGTCTTAATATTATACTGAAAACGTTCTGAAAGGTAATCTTTCAGCATTTCGTTCTGAATTGGTTCATCATCAACCAGGAAAACGTATTGTGTGCTTTGATCTGCTGCCATAGAATATTCAATAATTGGGAAAAGTAGTAAAAAATTCCGGCAAATAAAAACATTTGATGGAAAAACTGATTTGAAAGAGTGATTGAAAATTTATCTGGTGACTGAAACAAATATATTCTCAATACAATCTCACCCTCGGATCAATCCAGGCATATAACAGATCGGTGAACAGATTGATGACGATAAAAATAAATGAGGTAAACAAAACTGCCCCCATAACCAGCGGAAAATCAAACTTATCCAGCGCATCAACAGTAACTTTACCTATGCCCTTCCACCCGAAAATATATTCTACAAAAAAAGAGCCTGCAAGCAACTCTGCAAGCCAGCCCGAGACCGCAGTTATTACAGGGTTGAGCGCATTGGGCAAGGCATGACGGAAAATTGTTTTTGTACGGGAAAGGCCTTTGGCATATGCCGTGCGGATGTAATCCTGCGAAAGTGTATCCAGCAGGGCGCTACGGGTAAGCTGGGTAATTACTGCCAGCGGGCGGATACCCATGGCGAATGCGGGCAATATGAGATTCTTTAATGCCAGGTGCCTCCCGGTAAAAGGGTCATACTCCCAAAGGCTGCCTGTCATATTCAGGCCGGTATAGTTATGAAGCAGGTAGCCAAATACATAGGCAATAAGCAGCCCGGCAAAAAAGGATGGCATGGATATACCTGCCACACTTGCTGCAACGGCCGAAGTATCGAGCCATGTATTTTTTTTCAACGCTGCCAGCACGCCCAGAAGAATGCCAAATAATGTTGCGAAAGTCATTGCTGCCAAAGCCAGCAATACGGTGCCCGGCAGGGCTTCGGTAAGAATAGCGATTACTTCTTTACGCGTCCTGTATGATCGGCCAAGGTGAGGCCATTTAAGTATTATTGCACATCTTGAAGGCAGCGGCACAAGCCTTATGTATTTATTTGCAGAGCACCCGGAGGAATCTGTATTACAAAAGCTTAGCGGAGATAGTTCATTAAGATATATCAAGTAACGGGAGAAAAGTGGTTTATCCAGGTTCATTTCACGCCGGGCATTGGCCAGTGATGCAAGATCACTTCGCTGACCCATAGTCAGCCTCGCCGGGTCGGCAGGTAGCACATTGAAAAGTACAAATATCAATGTTATAACTCCCCACAAAACCAGAAGGCTGTAACGTATGCGGTGAAAAAGATAACGAACCATAAATAGCGCCATGCAGATGGACTATACAAATTTAGTTTATTTAGCAAAAGGCGGGCAATAGATTTAATTCAGAACTTTATTGATTATTAGTTGGAATTCAGATAAATTATTATCTACCTTTATCGCAATATTATTTTATTGTTAAAACCAATTTTCGAATCAATATTAAAACCAAAACCAACTGTTTATGAATCTAAACAAAATCAAAAACCCTCAAAATCAATCGATTCTAAAAGGATCCTTCGCCCGTAAAGCAATCACAGCTGTAGCCTTTTCCTTAGCCTGCGGACCTGTATTTGCCCAATCAGGCTTTGATTTCGGACTAAAAGGTATTTTCCAGGCATCCGCTCTGATAAATAAGCAGGACCAGGCGGCCGGAACGGAGCTTGATTATAAGGTTAAAACTGGTATTTCCGGTGGAGTAAGTGTAGGGTATTCGTTTACCAAACACCTGGGTGCAGAAATCGATATCCTTTCCTCAACTCAAGGACAGGGATACGTAGGGGTGGTTAGCCAGATCAACAACAACAGCGCTCCAATACTTAGCTATGAATTCAAAAATCTGGCATTTTCCAACTCAATACCCTTTACCGGTAATTATACGGCACAAATCTATTTGCATACGCTTAAAATCCCTATACTTTTCCGTTATACAGGCGATAACACTAAAAAAGTATTTTTCAGTTCATTTATTGGCCCGCAGATCAATATGCTGAGTTCAGCTTCTCTTAAAATTAATGACAAGGATGCACCATTGTCGGCTTCTGCCAAGATGAACTTTACTGATGGATATAAGAAAACCACGTTAGACCTGGCATTCGGGTTTGGAGCTGGTCTGAATATTACTGATAACCTGGTAGTATCCCTTCATCTGCGTCTGGATTACGGAATGGGAGATGTAGAAAACAAAAGTGCATCTATAACCACAACTAGCGGAAAGGTAAATTATTATGATGCCACCCGCACTGCAAATAATAATGCAACAGGCGGCGGTATGGTAAGCCTCAGTTACAGGTTGGTAAAGAAAGTTAAAGAAACCGTTAAAAAGCCTGCTGCTGGCGCAAAGAAAACACCGGTAAAGAAATAAAATAAGGCGAATTATAAAATTGAGTGGGAGACAAATGATTATTTGTTTCCCACTTTTTTATTTCTGATTACCATCTGGGAGTAAAACCAGCAGTATATTTTCAGCCTGCTAAAAACTGGCAGTTAGCCAAAATAGCAGAGCTACAGCCATCAGTTGATGGTTGTAGCTCTGAACACGAATTTTGTTGCTGTAATTAAGCTCTTTTAACGTTAACAGCGTTCAATCCTTTCGGGCTGTTTTCTACGTCAAAACTTACTTTGTCACCTTCACGGATTTCGTCCTTAAGGCCGGAAACATGAACAAACAAATCCTTACCACCATCTGCTGGTGTAATAAAGCCAAATCCTTTTGTGTTATTGAAAAATTTTACTGTACCTGATGCCATTTTAATTGAATTAAAAATAAAGAAAAAATAAACCTACAACTTATTTCTGGTATAATTTTTTTTATAGGAACATTTATTTATTTAACAGCGCAACAATTTGATCCGGCCTCCCCGTTTATAAGAGATATTCCATCTGGTAATGAAGTAATGCTTACCAGTATCAGTAACGCAATCTGCTCTTGTTGTCAATAATTTCAACTCCTCCCTGATTAAAATTTTATGTCTGAAAAAAGTGGTGATAAAATCACCACTTTGCACAACCAAACCAAAAACAAGCACTAATTCTTAAGAAATTTAATTCTTGATGTATTGCCATTGTTACTTACCTGACATACAAAAAGGCCGCGAGGTAAGTCTCCTACCATGATAGCCAACTCACTTTGATTTCCCTGATAATTCTGGCTGATTAATACTCTGCCAATCATATCATAAACATCAATTCTCACATCGCCTCTAAAACCGCTTGCCAACCTGATCTTCAACATATCATTTGCCGGATTCGGATAACAGAGAATTCCATTTGCAGTTGCTTGAATTTCATTTACACCCAATGGTGGTTCTGGTGTGATCAGGTAAGTCTTATTGGTAGCATGAAAATAGTCGCCACTTGCCGATGATATACCCTCAAGCAATATTTTACCAGATGGGTGCATAAATGCCATAGTGGACATGAGATATTCAGATGTACCCATTGTGAATGTGCTGTTGGAATGATATACGAATCCGGTTGTGAGATTGACTGCCACAAGGCTTATCCTGGTTGGATCATATCCTGAATCGATGCCTAACAAATAAGCCAGATCATTGGTTTTATCGAGCACAAAATCACAGAAACCACCATTTGTGAAGTCATCCATAAGCGGGGCAGAAAGAGTGATTTTATCAAAGACTTTAGTTGCAGGATCAAATGTAAGCAGTCCATACAGATGGGTTACTGCATTGTAGCCGCCAAACAAATATTTGCCATTGCTCATCCTCGAATCGCTCCTTGGCCTGCGATGAAACGGAGTGCCTGAAACCAGCCAACCCGGATCGGCAGGTAAAATCTCACTACTTACAGCGTGGAACGAATTATCTGTTGGGTTATAATATTCCACACTGGTATAATCATTGCCCCCATAAGACGGTGTGCCCCCAAAAACCACAGCTCCTCCATCATCAGAGGGTAATATTACCGCATTAGCCCTTGGCTGAATCATTGCATTGGTCTGTACAAAAGTGTGTGCTCCTGTATCATATACTTCTCCGTATGTTGACCCCGAAGTATTATACCATCCACCCGCAATCAATACTTTTCCATTAGTCAGTTGTGCAGCATCTGCCCACATCCTTGCATAATTCATGGAGCCGGAAGGCACAAATGTATTGGTTGCCGGGTAAAACATTTCTGTGGTAGCATAACCAGGAGCTACACCCAAGTCATGAGCTCCACCAATAATGAAATACCTGCCATCCGCAAGTTTCAGCACATAAGCGTTGTCGTGCGGATAATTCATAGCCACTTCTGTAAAACTGTTAGATACCGGATCATAAATATCGGCATAGCTACAGGAAATAAAATTATACTCTCTTCCCCCGAAAGTTACCACCCTGCCATCATTGAGCGTGGTTAAAAACGGTTCAATCCTTGTTCTGTCCATTACCGGGCCTGGTACAAAAAGCCCACCACCTGATTGCGCCCTGAGTTCAGTATTGGGACTTATTGCTAAAGTCAGCAAACAAATTATGAAACTCAAACGCTCAAAAATCCAAATCTTCTTCATAAAATCAAGTTTTAGTTAACCATGCAAATTTCCTGATTTACCAAGCATCTTGGAATGACGATTATCAAAGACAAACTGATATTCATCAGATGGGGCAGTGCTGGCACCTAACTCTATTTAATGCTTCAGATGAAACATTTTATAACACCGGCTTTGTTGAATTTGTTCTACAACAGGATAACATAAAACTGAGTAATCCGCAAGGAAAATTTAGGCTGTTATTTTATAAGACTGTGATCGTTTAATGTATCCAGTGTTGCCTTGATCCTGTTGTCGAGAGAATCAAGTTGCCGTCTAAATACATCACTGTTGCTTGCAGCAGATCGGGAAATTGTTTCATAACTATGTATGCGCAGCTCGGTATAGATTTTAAGATACCTGTTTCTTTCATGATAACTACCAGACAATTTAAGATTGTCAATATGCTCAAGCAACTTAATGTTCTCGTTCCAGGCAGGCAAACCTTTTTGTTGAATCAAAGAAATTACTGTCTCTTTTGGAGTTTCAGCCGGCATCTTGTACAGCTCAAGTGCGGTTTTCTCATTTTCCACAATTTTATTCATCAGTACCTCATGCCTGCTATGAGTAACCTGTAGTGTTTTATACATAAATGAGGAAAAAGTCAGAACAAGAAATACACTCAATACTATTGATGCATATTTTATCCGCAAGCTCATTGGTTTTTTCAACCCGGGGATCGATATATACCCCAGAATCAATCCACTGACCAAACCACCTATATGGGCTGCATTATCTATGCCGCCCTTCATGCCATTGGCCAGATTATACCCTACAAAGAACAGGATACTTAACAATAAAGCGCTCCTTGTCTTCTTTTCTATCAGATTGCTGGTGAGCATTGCCAGAAAGAAACCATACATACCGAATACTGCACCTGAGGCACCAGCGCTAATAATATCAGAGTGCCACCAGAGGCTGACAGTACTGGCTGCAATACCAGTCAGCATATAGGCGGCAAGAAACCTCATTTTCCCTAAATGTGGCTCAAGCAACAGACCGATAAAGAACAGTGCATAAAGGTTCATGAGTAAATGAATAACACCAATATGCAGGAAGTAGCAGGCAATTAATCTCCACCATTCACCTGCCAGTGTCAGTGGCCTGAAATTAGCGCCCCATCTCAGCAGGCTTGCATTATCTGGCTCCATGATACTCACTCCGGTTATAGCCATTATAATGAAAACAAGGAGGTTGGCATCAATAATGAGAGGTGTTATAAAATAATCTTTCCGGGGAATAAACAGATCAACCACTCCGGGATACTGATCTTTGGCCGGGAGAACTACATCATTGATATTTGCGATATTAAACTGGTTGTACTCAAGCAAAAAGCGATACCGGGCTGCCAGTTCATCAGTGGATAGCTGCATTTTAATTTCGTTGAATACAGATAGATAAGCCTCCGCGATTTTTTTATTTTTCCTCCTGTCAAAAAAACCTCCGTTAACAGAAGAACAATTTACTTCAGCAATTCCATTTTCAACTTTCAATATTATTAAGGCTCTCTGGGCATCCCCTCCTCCTGGTGTTTGCGCAATGAAGCCATTACCGGCAAGGTAACCTACATTCCATTGCAATTGTCGCGCCGCATCCAGCCCTATTACCAGGAATTGCTCCATGGTAAGGCCATCAAGCGGTACTGTTGTCTGGAAGCCCCGGTTAGATCCTGTACTCATAATATTTCTTCAAGTAGTGGCTGGTGATATATAGTAAGATGAAGTTTCCGGCTAATTCCACAAATGCCATAAATAAAACTAATCAAATTCTATTTTGACAACAAATAAATTGATGCATGGGCAGATAGGATATCATTATATCCGGATATAATTTTTTCAGTATGTCCATTGCTTTTTTAAAAAACAACTGATCATTAAAATTATTTTGTACTTTTCGGTGTGTTCTGTTTTACATAACGGTAAATAATGAGATTCTCCTTTGAATATTCTCTTATTTGCCGTTTTACAATCTAACCATTACAATCAATGAGCGCTTTCTGGGATGAACGTTATAGCCGGACGGAATATATATACGGAGAAGATCCGAATTCCTTCTTCTCTGAACAAATACTGAAATTAAAACCAGGTAAAATCATCCTGCCTTGCGAAGGGGAAGGTAGAAATGCTGTATTTGCTGCAAAGCTAGGCTGGAATGTTATGGCTTTCGATTCGAGTAATGCCGGCAGAATAAAAGCTATGGGGCTGGCAGAAAAATACAGTGTGAACATAGACTATATAATCGAGGATGCTTTAAATGCCGACTACCCCGAAAACAGTGCAGATGTTGTAGCATTTATTTTTGCCCATTTCGAACCTGAATCAAGAATTCAGTTACACAAAAAAGCAATTAAGTGGCTGAAACCCGGTGGAAAAATCATCCTGGAGGTATTTAATACTGATCAATTAAAAAATAATTCAGGCGGACCGAAGGATCTGGCGTTGTTGTACACAGAGGATATGCTCATTCACGATTTCGCAGTCCTTGAAACAGAATTGCTGCAATCAATCCAGGTAGAACTGAGTGAAGGGAGTTTCCATAAAGGAAAGGCAGAGGTGGTGCAATATATAGGCACAAAGCAGCAAAGCTGAAATTCTCATATCCGGATGATCATTTGCTATTTCGGGTTTGTTTTGTATTTTGCGTAATGTTTTCTAAAGCATAGTGCCTGAATGAACCAAACCACTAAAAATTATTCAATTGGCTTCAGGATTTGGATCAATGAAGAGCATGGCCATTTCCTTGGAATAGGCAGGGTGAAACTGCTTGAAAATATTCGTGAAACCGGCTCAATTACCAATGCCTCAAAAGCCATGAAAATGTCTTACAGGCAGGCCTGGCAGATGGTGGAAGATATGAACAGCGCATCCGCGAAACCACTTGTAGAAAAGATGCTGGGCGGCAAGGGCGGCGGTGGGGCCAGGGTAACAGAAGCCGGTGAAAAGGCAATAAAGCTATTTTATAAACTGGAAGAGAAGGTAAAGAAATTCTCAAATGAACTGGGAAACAAAATAAGGCTCTAATTTTTTTATTAACCGGTATGTTTTTTGAAACATACCTGAAAGCGTAAAAATGCAAATGACAAAACACTTTCAAAAATTAAAACAGAAAAGTTCACGCATCACATGCAAAAAAGTAATCGGCAGCTTCCTGCTCTTTTTAATGTCCGGTATTGCTGTGGCACAAACTGATACAGCAGAGACATTCAAACCACATGGCCAGCTTTGGGGTGCTGCATTTGGCGATTTTGCCTACAAAAACAATGCTGATATCCTGGGGCGTGGGGCAAATCAGTATACTGGTGTCCCCACCAGTACCAATATGTTTCAGTGGCGCCGTATTTACCTGGGTTATAACTACTGGATCAGCCCGAAGTTCTCTGTTGAATTTCTCCTTTCTTCCGAAAACGATTATGCGGCTAACCTTTTAGGCCAAGCGCCAAATACTATTAATACCACTACCGGCGCAGTAACACTGGGCGGAAACGGCGATATACTGATGAACAATAAATTTGCCCCTTTTGTGAAATGGGCCAACCTGCGCTGGAAAAACATATGGAAAGGAACCGACCTTGTATTTGGCCAGGTCAACAATCCTTCGGTAGGCATAAACGGCAGAAACCAGCAAACTTCGGAGGAAGTATGGGCATACCGTTCTATAGAGAAAACAGTTGACGATATCCGTGGCACTCCTGTTTATGATTTTGGAGCAGAACTTCAGGGATGGTTTGACAGCCGGGGGAATTTCGGTTACGATCTGATGGTGGGCAACGGTCAGGCGGCCAGACCGGAAAACGATTTGTATAAATGGTTTTATGGAGATGTTTACGCCAAGTTCTTCAATAAGAGACTGGTAATTGATCTTTACCAGGATTATGAAAAACTCAACTGGGGAGTATTTACTAAAGGGCTAAACGGACCATGGCATCACGACAGAAATATGACCAAACTGTTTGCAGCATGGAATACTGAGAAATTTACTGTTGGCTTTGAAGGTTTCACAAATACTTTACTGGGCGATGTAAAGGTTACCGGTAAAGATGGCAATACCTATTACCGAACCACAAAGGCTCTGGACATGTCGCTTTTTGTTCGTGGCCGTATACTTTCCGATCATAAAGGCAATGCCCGCCTCGGCTACTTTGCCCGATACGATAATTATGACCCAAGCGGCGACCTGGGCAGCATCATCAATAATGGCAACACCAAAAGTTATGTTGCTTCAACTGCGGCTTATGACCCCACAACGAAGGAACAATTTGTGGTATTGGGATTTGACTATACACCGGCAAAGCATGTGCATTTTATGCCCAATGTGGAACTAAATACCTATAATTCCACTGTTAGCCAAAGTGCAGCAAATGACTTACTGAATCCAGCTGTTTCAGGTATTAAGGGAACAGATGTTGTATGGCGGCTCACTTTCTGGTATGTATACGGGAAGTAATTAGTTTTTGTAAAGAACCTTTAAAAAATCAAGGATGCCGCACTGGGAAATTATTTTTTTCTTTCTGATCATTTCTTTTGTCTACTCATCTGTGGGCTTCGGTGGCGGATCAAGTTACCTGGCAGTTCTTACATTCTATGCCTTCCCGTTTCAGGAGCTAAAGCTAACAGCGCTTGTCTGCAATATTATTGTTGTTACAAGTGGCACATTTCTGTATATCCGTCATAAGCAGGTTGATTGGCAAAAAGTTATTCCTATAGTAGCGGTCAGTGTACCATTGGCTTTCCTTGGTGCTAGGCTAAAACTGAGTGAAGATACCTTTTTCATTATCCTTGGCTGCAGCCTTATTGTAGCTGCAATACTTCTGTGGATTAAAACTAAACAGCTGGAACAGCCAGAAACACCGGTATTAAAAAGCAATTATTTAAGGGATGGAACAATTGGTGGTTCTATAGGATTTCTATCTGGGATGGTGGGCATTGGTGGCGGAATTTTTCTTTCACCAATACTCAACCTGATGAAATGGGATACCCCTAAAAAAATTGCTGCAACCGCCAGCTTTTTTATTCTTGTAAACTCGGTATCAGGTATAGTTGGCCAGCTATCAGGTGTAAATAAGGGAATCAATTTCAGCCACATTGGTTTATTGGCATTGGCTGTGCTTACAGGCGGCCAGATTGGTTCCCGGGTTGGAATCGTGAAGTTTAACCCATTAGTTATAAGACGTGTAACGGCTATCGTTGTTATAGTTGCAGGAATTGAGGTATTGCACAAACACTTACATTGGTTTCAATAAATCCCAACAGATTGGTCACTCAAATTTGTGCTTGTCTATTATCTTTAGCAAATCATCTCTGTAAGTATTGCCCACGGTAAGCATTTCGCCTTTCACCCTCATAATATTTCCTTCTATCTCACTAACGTAATTGAGATTCACAATAAATGACTTATTGATCCGGATGAAAAAAGGATGATCTTTCAGCTGGTCTTCAAAATTCTGCATTGTACTGTGTACAATAATTTTTCCATGGTCTGTCCATAATCTGATATAGTTCTTAAGCCCTTCTACAAACCACAATTCCTTCAGATCTATTTTTACCATTTTCCCTTCCGACTTAATAAACAGCAGTGTATCAGCGCCGGGAGCCAAACTGGCTTTGGTTTCTGTAGATAATTCCCTCTCCTTATTTATAAGGTCAGTGGCTTTGTTCACCGCTTTTATAAACCTGTCGAAAGTGATTGGTTTTAGTAAATAATCTAGAGCATTCAGGTTATAGCTCTCAACAGCAAATTCTGAGTAGGCTGTTGTGAAGATCACTTTTGGAGGTGTCTTTAATGCCCTTATAAAATCCATGCCGTTTATCTCCGGCATATTGATGTCCAGCAGCAGCAAATCAACTGCCTGCCTGTTGAGCACGGCAAATGCCTCAAGAGCATTAGCGCACACCCCTGTCAGCTCTATACCCTGCATCTTCCGTATATAGTTTTGCAGCAGTTCCCTGGCAAGCGGCTCATCATCCACAATCAATACTTTCATAAATCAGGCTAGTTCTATTAGTAAAGAGGTAATGTAGCAATTTTCTTCCACTCCCGATCTGAGCGTGTATTTACCAGGGAAAAGAATATCCAGTCGTTTCTTAAGATTACTCAGACCTATACCTTCATTCTTTTCAAGCTTATTACTGGTATCGGCTTTAAAGCTGTTCCTGGAATTTATACTCAGAACATTACTGGTAATCTCAAACCGGTAATCTATAAAATAATCATTGCTGATAAAACCGGTACCGTGCTTAAATACATTTTCCAATACCGCAATCCATAGAAGCGGAGGTAAGTTGTAAGGGGCATCAGCACTTATTTTAAAATGCAGATTCTCTTTACTGGTCAGGCGCAACAATTCCAGATCAATATAGGCCTCCATTACTTCCTTTTCTTTAGAGAAAGTAACTTCCTGTGTATTCGATTCATACAGTAAGTAACGAAGAATTGAAGATAACTTGGCAACCACTTCAGGCGCTAGATCTGATTTCATTACTGTAAGCGAGTAGAGATTATTTAGCGTATTGAACAGAAAATGCGGGTTGATCTGGCTTTTGAGAAACTTCAGTTCCGCCTCCACTTGTTTCTTCTGGGCTTCTTCACTTTTCCTTTTCTGGCGGCCATAATCCTGCATATACCAGGCAATAGAAAATACTGCGGTGAAAGTGATTAACGAAAAAAACCAGCTTATTGCCTGCAGCAACAGAATCCAGCGGGTAGGGTAAAAAATGCGTAAGGCGTTTATAACAGATACATCTTCCATCTCAACTTTCGGGAAATGAACAGTTAGCATTTCGAAAAAGACCGACATTGCCAGGCCTGCGAGGTAGGTAAGTGGCAACAACAAAAAGAAGTATTGCCGGTACTTTTTCAATATAAAATACCGGGGTATGAGGAAGAGATTATTGATATAAAGAACGGATGCTATTAATAAAGTGGTCGTTATTCTGAACAAGAGGTACCAGCCCTGAGGGTAGAAGTACTCTGCCCTCCTTCCATAAAAATTCAGGCCAAATTGGAGCAGCAGGATCAACATCCAGAAATACAGATTGAGCGCCATTCTGCCAGACAGAAATTTAAATATTTGTTGCATTGAGCGGTTCATACATACAAAGGAGCACAATAAACGGTTAAACAGGAAATATTATACACCAAATTGCAAAAATCAGGGACGAAATTATTTTTTGAGTCAAAAATCGGGTTAGTCAAAAATATAGCGTGTTTGGTGTAATAAATTATTTCAGCCCTTTTTTCATGGCTTGCTTTGTATCCGAAACAAAAACCATAAAAAAATGAAAAAACTATTAATTACTCTGTTTGTATGCAGCACTTTCCATTTAATGGCCCAGTCACCTTCTGATGCCTATATTGAAAGTATAATGGATGCCGGCAAACTACCGGGAGCCGAAGCCGTAATCATTAAGAACGGATCATGGGTTTATGACCATGGCTGGGGATTAGCTGATATACCCGGGAGCAAACCTGTAACCAGGCATTCGGTATTTATGCTGGCCTCAGTTTCAAAAACAATGATAGCCACTTCACTGATGATGCTATGGGAACGGGGCGCATTCCGTCTGGATGATAATATCAACCATTACCTGCCATTTAATGTTATTAATCCTTCTCATCCGGAAGATTCAATTACTTTCCGTACGCTGGTAACCCATACATCTTCCATACAAGACAATTTGTTTGTTCTGGACAGCATTTATGTTTACGGAGATTCTCCTGTTTCGCTTGATTCTTTTTTACGTAATTATTTTGTCCCTGAAGGCAGCTATTATGATAGGCCACGTAATTTCTACACTTATCATTCAGGCATAGGTTACAATTATTCCAACATTGGGGCTACGCTAGCAGCCTATCTGGTTCAGCGGATTTCAGGAGATGATTACAGCCATTTCTGCGATACTGCAATCTTTGAAAAGCTATGTATGGATCATACATCCTATCTGCTTTCCGGATTCTCAGATACATCACTAATCGCCAGGCCTTATTCCTGGAATGGCTCCGGGTATGATGATGACGGACTATATGGTTATCCCGATTATCCGGACGGGCAACTCAGGACAGATATCACGGCATTGAGCAGGTTTATGACCATGTATATGCAGTATGGGGTATACAACGGCACCCGGCTGCTGGATAGCACTACTGTGGCGCTTATTATGAGCACTCAATACCCGTCATTCCCTGGCCAGGGAATTATTTTCGGGGCACGTACCATCCCGGGCGGAGATATTTTATGGGGTCATTATGGAGGAGATGCAGGTGCAAGTACGGCGATGTGTTTCAGTTATATTAAAAAAACAGGGGTTATCGTCCTGACAAACGGGGATGGGCAAAACACCATTTTTACTCAAAAGATCCTAGACACACTCTATCATTATGGACAGACAATATCTCCCGGCCCTTCAGATACTTTTCCGGCATGTACATGGTTTCCGGCTGACATAAATAATCCAGCAGAAGCCGTTTCAAATCAACCCGATATATACCCAAATCCGGTAAACGACAACCTTACAATCAACATGGGAGGCTCTGCCTTACCCATTGGTATTACATTAACTATAACAAATATTTTGGGAGTCACTCTATTTGAACTCAAAGATTTCAAAGGTGCCCAGGCAGATATCAATACTACTTTGTTTACCCCAGGCTTGTACTTATTAACTATACAAAATGGTAATCAGAAAACCGTGTCAAAATTTGTAAAAAACTAGCAGCAATAATTCCAACCATTAACCAGTTATTTAACCACAAAAAATGAAAAAACTATTAACACTGGCACTGGTCGCCACATCGCTCGCCACCGCCACCGCTCAACCAACAAAAGCTAAACTTGACAGCCTCATGGATTTTTATGACCGGGAGTACCATTTCAACGGAGTAGCCCAAATCTCCTGGAAAGGAGAAATACTTGTGGAGAAGGGTTATGGCTATAAAGACGTACCCAACCAGATAAGAAATGATAAAAACACCATCTTTATGATAGGCTCCAACACCAAGCAGTTTACTTCGGAAGTAGTACTGATGCTGATAAAAGAAAACAAAATGGCGCTTGAAGACAAACTGAGTAAATATTTCCCTGAATATCCCAGCGGAGATAAGATCACTATTAAGAATCTGCTGACGCATACTTCAGGCATATTCAATTATACCGAAGATACAACCCGGCAAACCAATATGTTGCGGCCGATGGACCGGAAATCATTGATGGCTTTATTTGAAAATAAACCACTCGAATTTACTCCAGGTGATATTTTTCAATACAGCAACTCCAATTATATTCTGCTTGGGTTTATTATTGAGCAGATTACAGGTAAAAAATATGAACAGGTGGTAAGAGACAGGATTTTAACACCGCTTGGCATGTCCCATTCCGGATTCGATTACGTACATCTGCAGGATACAAACAAAGCTTCCGGTTATTATACTATCCAGGGTGAACAATACAATCCTGCACCAGTTTCAGACTCTACCGTAACATTTGCAGCAGGTGCACTCTACAGCAATTTAACAGACCTGTTTAAATGGCACAATGCCCTGATGAATTACACCTTACTCCCCAAAGAATGGCAGGAAAAGGCCTTTGTGCCATTTAAAGGTGTGTACGGATATGGCTGGATGATTGATACAGTTTATGGTAAGAAAACCATTGGTCATACGGGTGGGGTACCGGGATTTTATACCTACGAAATGCGTATTCCGGAAGATGATGTTTGTATATTGCTGCTGCAGAATTGCCTTCAGCCGGCAATGGACAATAACACCATCTGTGTGCATATATTGAAGGCAATGTATAAAAGCGATTATAAGCTCCCTGAGCCTAAGAAATTTGTAACAGTTGATAACAACTTATTGCAGCAATATACCGGTGTTTACCAGGTTATGCCGGGTTTTACTTTAACTATTTCGGTAAAAGAGAATGGACTGTATGCACAGGGAACAGACCAGGATGAATTTGAAATGAAAGCCGAAAGCGAAGCGAAATTTTACAATAAAACTGTTGGAGCTGGTATAGAGTTTAAAAAAAATGAATCAGGAAAGGTGACTAAACTGATACTATCGCAGGGAGGGCAAAAGATACCGGCATCAAGAATATAAGAAAGGAGGAGAAATAGATGTATTTTTATAACGGATAGTGATATCCGTTATTTTTTTTGATGACTATGGCCCTTAATTTCTCGGCTATTGACTTTTCCTGGCACCAATAAAATCTTTAATTTTAACATGGATTAGTTTGCTTAATTTTGCAACATGCACCGGTATATTTTAAGTATCTTATTTATTCTATCCTTCTCGTTTCCGCAACAGTTACTGGCTGGCAGCCATGATGTTGTTACAGGGAAATTTACTGTAAATGGCGTTTGTGAAAAATGCAAAAAAAGAATAGAAGAGGCAGCCTATATTAAGGGTGTAAAATATGCTGACTGGGATGTGGACAACCATCAGCTTACAGTAAAATATGACTCTTCAAAAACCTCGCCTGATCTTATACTGCAAAGTATTGCTGCTGTTGGTCATGATGCCGGTAATATCAAGGCCACACAGGCTGCTTACGAGAAACTGCCAGCCTGTTGCCACTACAGGGATGGAATAAAAAAGCATTGAAGCTATGAACAAGCGTGCAGTCGGGGTCTTATTGATTTGCTTACTTATTGGGGCTAATGTTAGTAATGCGCAACAAGTCCGGAATGTAACAGGAACCGTCAGGCTGATAAATAACAAAGGTGCAAAAGAGCTGGCAGAAGGGGTTACGGTGGCAGTTCCTGGCACTGAGTTGGGGAGCTTTACAGATAAAGATGGTCTGTTTACACTAATTATTCCCGACAGTATCCGACTTCTTGTAGCCAGTTTTGCCGGCTATGTTCCAGATACAGTTTTGCTGAAACCAGGCATCAATGAATATAATATAGACCTCAAGTTGACCCATTCTTTGAAAGAAGTGGTTATCAGCGAAAGGGTGAAGACAACCGAAATGAGCCTTCTTGATCCGCTCAATACCCAAAAGATAGGCGGCAATGAACTACTGAAAGCAGCCTGCTGCAACCTGAGCGAGAGTTTTGAAACCACACCTTCGGTAGATGTTTCGTTTACTGATGCGGTTACCGGCTACAAGCAGGTGCGTATGCTGGGGCTGGCTGGCCCTTATACCCTTATAACACAGGAGAATATTCCGGACCTGCATGGACTGGCGGCTATAAGCGGGCTTAGCTATACTCCCGGTCCGTGGATAGAAAGCATGCAGCTGACCAAGGGCACAGGTAGTGTGGTAAATGGTTTTGAGAGTGTGGCCGGGCAGATAAATGTGGAATTGCTGAAGCCGTTTGATGGAGAAAAATGGTTTTTCAATCTTTACCAAAGCTCGCAGGGGCGCACAGAGGCAAATGTGAATTACAGGCATAAATTTGGTAAAAAACTGGCGACCAACCTTATGGTTCATGCCAGTAGCCAGTACCTTAAACTGGACCAGAACAGTGATCACTTTCTCGACCAGCCGCTGGGCAGCCAGTTCAATATACTCAACCGGTGGATCTGGAATGCCCCTAAAAACTGGATGTTTCAGGCGGGGGTGAAATTTCTTTATGCCCAGGGAACCGGGGGTGAATGGAATTATAAAGCCGGCGACCCTCAAACACCAGGCAACCCATGGGGTTACCAAAGCACTACACTGAGAACTGAAGAATGGGCAAAAATTGCAAAAATTTTCAACAGGCCGGCGACAAGTATCGGGCTGCAACTCTCGAATATAAACTACTACCAGGATGCCACTTATGGGCCCCGTGAGTATACCGGGTTGCAGAACAGTGTTTATGCCAATCTGATTTTTCAAACCTATATCAGGAGCACAAATAATGTGATAAAAACCGGCCTCAGCGCCATGTGGGATGTTTATAATGAGCAATTTGACCAGATCACTTATACCCGGAATGAACAGGTGCCGGGTGTATTTTGCGAGTATGCCTGGAGTTATTCGGATAAGTTTAACCTCATAGCCGGGTTGAGAGGTGATTATGATAATATTTATGGGGCTTTTGCCACACCCCGGTTGCATGTGCGCTATGCTCCATTTAAGAGAACAACATTCAGGGCATCGGCCGGGAGGGCGCAACGGACTGCCAATATATTTGCTGAGAATATGGGCTTTATGGCCAGCAACCGGCAATTCAGTATAGAAAACCATGAACAGGGAGCGGCTTATGGCCTCAACCCTGAAGTGGCCTGGAATACGGGTGTTAACCTCACTCACAAGTTTAAGATAGGGCTGAGGGAAGCGGTATTGGGTCTGGATTATTACTATACCTGGTTTCAGAGCCAGGTGGTTGTGGACCTGAATTACCCGGGTTTTCTGAGTTTTTATGATCTGCAGGGCAGGTCGTTTGCACATAGTTTTTCTGCGCAGTTCGACTATGAACTGATTCATAAACTCAATATCCGCCTGGCATACCGGTATTATGATGTAAAGACTACCTATACCGGGGTGCTGCAGGAGAAGCCATTGGTGCCTGCTAACCGTGCATTTATAAATGTGGATTATGCCACAAGGAATAAATGGAAATTTGACTATACCATACAGGGTGTGGGGACCCAACGAACCCCGGGGGTAACCCATAATCATATAGGACTGGACCCCGGCGGTGTGAACCGATCGCCTGCCTACCTGGTGATGAATGCCCAGATTACTAAGGTATTCTCGGATGTTTTTGAAGTTTACCTAGGTTGTGAAAACCCGCTCAATTATATGCAGCATGATGCCATTATTGAGGTGGCAAATCCATTTGATCCTAAGTTTGATGCATCGCTGATATGGGGGCCGATGATGGGGCGGAATGTTTATTCAGGGTTGCGGTACAGGATTAAGGAAAAATTGGTAAAGTGAAGGTTGCAAAGTGCGAATTTACCCATACATAAATAAAAATCCTCTTCTGAAATTCTCCCATATCTACGGCACTCTTCTCCCATGGGGGTTAATATTATTGAGTTACCTGATAGGTGGCCCGGCAACTCTCTCCGAAGAACCGGGATACTCTACTTCGAGAAACAGTCTGGCAGGCCTCCAATATTGCCCCAATATCATTCACACCCTACCCTAATGAAAAAATTGTGTGTGGATAATTTTTGGTCGTAAAAACAGCTGAAAGTCTTTACTGTGGCTGATATTACTATAATGTAAATTTCCTATTGCACCCTATTTTACACCCTACTCAGTCGCAAGTGGTTAGTCACAAGTCGAAAGATCAATATTATCTTTATTAGATGCAAACCACAATTCATATATTGTAATTTTTTATTTTTTATTTCGAATTATAGTAGCCAATTATGCTTCAGTTTTGCTTCAATACACTTCAAAAACGCTTCAATTTTCTTCAAAAATTTCATGTTTGCAGTTGCAAGATTTGAAATGTCAACTAGTTTATTTTCAGTATATTATACTTTATAAGTATGATTTTCAGAAAAAATAATTCAAGAAATGATTTTATTTGTTAATGCATATTCTATTATCTTGGTTCGATGGGCGTTGCCCATCGCTATGGGATGATGGCCCTACAGGCCGATTCCGGGTTGCAATTGAGTTGTATCGAAGAATCCATTTAAAAACTTCCCACTTGCTTCACTGAACTTCCCATTTGCTGCACAAAATTGCACATTTGCTTCCCATATTACTTGCCACTCGCTGCCCACTTTGACCTAAAGTTTCCCAATTTTGCAATCTGAATGGAGAAATTATTGATTTTCATTTATTTAGTTTTTATTGCACTAAATTTGCTTAGACCAGCCCATAATAACGGGATTTTTAACTCATTACAGGTACGTCGGCAAACTCAGTACAGGCCCAGTCTATTTTGAAACCTTAATTGATTATTCAATTTAATTTGGCAAAATAAGATTTTTTGACTTATTCTGGCATAAAGGTAAGATGTATATTCCATATTTCCAAATAAAATGGATTATTTATTTTGTGATAAAGTATTGAGGGGGGATTAGGAGCTGATTATTGCGTTAAAGTGTAACAGGATTTGTGGTAACTTCAGATTCAATACCCTGGGCGCCTAGTCCTTCGTTGGCGCACATGCTGTATGTACCAGACTACAACTTTAAGGGTACGGCAGCGAGACGCTGAGACCAGTGTGAGGGCTTTGCTACTTGAGCCAGTCCATCCTATCCTGAGACGCAGGCACTGCGTCTCTACCCAAGCAACAAATCTGATGTTATAGGCTAGAGTTGGTGTCTGAACCATGATTTGCTTGATTAAATGATTTTCATGAATTTGGCAGCCCCCCATCCCCCCGATTCCATAGGGTAAACTAAACCCCAGGGCAGGTATAATGGACATTCTCATATGAACTGTACTCTTTACCTTCGATTCCTAAGGGCAGGACATTAGCGAGATATTGCTGAAGCGTGCTATGGCCACTGAAGCCAGATAGATAATCGGCTGCCCGGACCCAAAACCTTTTAATTTTTCATCCCGTCATGAAGCAAATAATTCTACAGATGTAATTTGGTACCTTTGTCTTGTGAATGATTTCTCTTCGGAAATAAGCTACAAAACAGCGCGCAGCGGCGGCAGTGGCGGCCAGAATGTGAACAAGGTGGAAACCATGGCCGAGGCGCTGTGGCATGTGGCGGGGTCGGTATATTTTACAGATGAGGAAAAACAACTGATACAACATAAGCTAGGCAGCAAAATAAATAAAGACGGCTACCTGGCGGTAAAGTGCAGCGAAACCCGCTCTCAGCTCGAGAACAAACTGATAGCCCGCCAAAAGATGGAGGAACTGGTGGCTAAAAGCCTGGTAATACCCAAGAAACGCAAGGCTACAAAGCCATCGAAAGCAGCTAAGGAAAAAAGGCTGGAGCGCAAGAAAATGGAATCGGCAAAGAAAGAGATGCGCAGGCCTCCGGCTATAGATGGGTAGTGTTATTTTGCTAAAAAAGAGTACACAATTTCATATTTGCCAGAGCGCAGATTTGATAACTTTTAAAAAGTTGTCAAATCTTATTATATGCTTAGTGTCTAACGTTTCACAAAGAAAATTCGGAGGTGATTCCATTTTAATTATTTGCCATTTCTTATTTCATCGCACTACTTTTTATAACTTAGCCATCATAAATCAGCTACCTTATTATGATACGTTGTTCGACATACCAAATCAGGCATACTATTACCAGTTTGTTGCTGATATTGCTATCAGCTTCCATTGCTACCGCGCAGAAGGCAGATGCCGGAAATGTTATTTATTTCGACCTTAATGTGCCGTCTCTGAACGCCACTGCAAAGCATACTGTTGACGGGCTGTTATCGGGGCATAAGATCAATAAAGACTAGAAGCTGCTGCTGTTTGGGTATGCCGATTACCTGGGCACCCGGGCACACAATGATTCCCTATCCACTGAGCGGGCTATGAATGTGCGGACCTACCTGATCAATAAAGGTATACCTGAAGCCAATATTACAGTATGTGTGGGTAAGGGCGCCATAGAGCGCCAGCCTACTACCGACCATGCAGGATATGCCAAAGACCGGAAAGTAGAGATAATAACCGATGCTGCTAAAATGAAAACCCTTACATGCAGGCCACTGGAGAAATGCCAGCCACTGGCATGGTCGAAAAAAGTAAGCGACCTGAAAGTACATGCAGCGGTGGAACTGGTGAAGCAGGAAATGACAGACAAAACAGTAACGGTAAGACTGCCAGGTGGTGATAAGTACACCGGCGAGATAAGCGCTGAAGGCGATAAAACAAGCGGCGGCACATACGAATGGACCAGTGGAGAAAGATATAAAGGGGAATATAAGAATGATAAAAAAGACGGGCAGGGCACCTACTACTGGCCGAACGGCGACAAGCTGGATGGCACATGGCTAGCTGGTGAGATTGTAGCAGGCACCCTCATTATACCATATGACGGCGTAATGTATCATTCGGATGAAGCCCACTCGCATACTGATGTTACCTACAAGGGTAGCCTACAGTATACGGGAGCCTTTGTGAATCATATGTTCAACGGGCATGGTATGGCTGTATGGCCTAATGGCGACCGATATGACGGCGATTGGATAAATGATAAAATGAACGGGCACGGCGTTTATTACTGGGGCAACGGCGAACGGTTTGATGGCGGCTGGGCCGATAATAAAATGAACGGACACGGTACCATGTATAATGCCAGCGGTGTTATAACCATGCAGGGATTGTGGGTAAACGATGTATTCACACACTGAGTGACGGCCACCGGTCTACCCTTAACTTATCTCTTATCACCAATCACTTATCACCTTATACCCGTTCCAGTATAACAGCATAACCCTGCCCCAGCCCGACACACATGGTAGCAAGCGCATAGCGTTTTTGTGTTTTCACAAGTTCCAATGCAGCCGAGTATATGATTCTGGCGCCCGACATACCCAGCGGATGCCCGATGGCGATAGCGCCCCCGTTAGGATTAATGCGCGGGTCGTTATCTTGCAGTCCCAGCTGTCTGATGCAGGCAAGGCTCTGGGCAGCAAAAGCTTCATTGAGTTCTATAATATCAATATCACCGAGGGTTAAACCTGCTTTGCTTAATGCTTTCCGGGTGGCTGGCACGGGGCCTATGCCCATAATGCGTGGCTCAACACCAGCAACTGCCGAGCTTACAATGCGTGCCCTGGGTGTAACATTATAGGTTTTCACAGCCTCGCCCGACAACAGGTATAACGCAGCAGAGCCATCGTTGAGCCCCGATGAATTACCAGCAGTAACAGTTCCTGTTTTTATAAACGATGGTTTCAGCTGGCCCAGCTTTTCGATAGTGGAGGTTGGTTTGAGAAATTCATCTTTTGCTATAATATTTGGTTCTCCCTTTTTCTGTATGATCTCGACAGGGGCTATTTCTTCAGCCAGCCTGCCCGATACCTGAGCGGCGGCGGCTTTCATCTGCGAATGATAAGCAAACAAATCCTGGTCTTCGCGGCTGATATGGTACATTTCGGCAAGGTGCTCGGCAGTTACGCCCATAGCATCGGTGCCATACATCTCATGCATTTTCGGGTTGATGAAGCGCCATCCGAAACTGGAATCAAACATCTGCGCATCCTGGCCAAAGGGTTGAGACGTTTTGGATATTACCCACGGCCCGCGCGTCATATGCTCTACCCCGCCGGCAAGGAACACATCGCCATCGCCATTGCTGATAGCCCTGGCAGCATGTATTACCGCGCTCATACCCGAAGCGCAGAGCCTGTTCACTGTTTCGCCAGGTACGCTCCAGGGCAGGCCAGCCAGCAAAGCGGCCATGCGGGCCACATTGCGATTATCTTCTCCAGCCTGGTTAGCACAACCGAAAATCACATCGTCGATAGCATCGGTTGGTATTGAAGGGTTGCGTTCAGCAAGCTTCCTGATCACCATTGCTGCCATATCATCAGTACGAATGCCTGATAATGCCCCCCTGAAATTGCCTATCGGCGTACGGATACCATCAACTATATATGCTTCTTTCATTGCTCAATACCTATTTAAAAACTGTTGTAAGGCTATTCTACCTGATATATCCTGCCTCGGATATGGTTCGGAAATGGGTGTAAAAGTACAAAATAACCGGAGAGAACTCCCTGCGAATACCAGGATAAAATGCATATGCAATAAGCAATGAAAACCCATCTACCCTTCCAGATGAATGGAAATAACTATCATTCGGGTAAAAAGCGACTGGATTGCATTGGTCAGTTTCAGACCATGATCGGGGAAAAGCTGGTTATTAAGTCCCTGGCTTATTTTTATTTCGGGAGAGAAAATAAAGCTGGGATTAAAAAACTCGAAACCAACGCCTACCTCTACACCAAAATCCATAGGGCTCACTTTGAGAAATTCATCGGGTCTGTGCGAGCGGGCATTGGCGGCCATATCGTAATCGAATTTGCCACCGGCGAGCGCATAAAAACGGAAATTCTTTATACGGTCGCTTTTAAATTTGAACTGAACAGGGAGATGAAGGTATATGGACTCAATGTTCTTAACAATAGGGCTGTCGCCAATGGACGTCATTCCATAAGTATAAGAAACAGTTTTTTCGGCAAAAGAAAGAGATGGAATAAAGCGAAGGTCTACGAAATTGGAGAGCTTCAGATTGCCCACCAATCCCAGGTTAAAACCAGGTTGCCACGTGGGCTGAATACGCTTAAAAGTATCGGTGGTGGCGAAAGACTGTGTGTAATTGATCTGGTAAACTGAAAAATTCAAACCAAAAGTGATGCCGAAATAATACTTCTTTTCGTCATGGTCAGGCATATTGAGCAGGGGCCGTTGCGCAAAAGTAGCTGAAGAAAAACAAAACAATAATATTATCAATAACCTGCCCTGATGCATGAATACTTTGTTGACACTAACGCAAAATGCGAAGATACAGTATGTTGACTGCATTGGAAAGTTGTTTAATTACCAGAAATAACAAAAAAAATTTGAGCAATCACGTTTTGATAACAAGTATTCCCTAAATTTGTATCCGCAATCACGATAATCGAGTCTTCTATACTTCATTTATAAAAGAAATTATCCTGACACCATGCAAGCTCAAGGCCCCGTGAAATCGGGGCCTTGCTATTTTATTAAGTTAATATATTTGCTGGGATTGGAAAAAATAATTGTTACCTGATCTGTAGCTCCTTCAATGGCGCGTAATTCCGTTTTGATAAAAAATTATAGCCACAATAGGTATCTTTAAGGAAATAATTGATATTTTAGCAGTTCTAAATTCCGTTTATGAACATTTTACGCCTTGTAATGCTCTCTGCAGCATTCACAATAACTGTTTTTTCAGTAGCTGTATACTCATCCTGCAATAAAAATAAGTGCGACAAAGTGGTGTGTCTGAACCTGGGCGCCTGCGATGCCGGGAACTGTGTTTGCCCTGTTGGATTTGAAGGCCTGCGTTGCGAGAGCCTGAGCAGGGATAAGTTTATTTTTACCTACAATGGCGGAGATAGCTGCACAGGGCCAAAATTCAACAAATACGCCATATATATGCATGCAGTACTGACAGATTCAGTAACTATGACTATGCTTAATCTGCTGGGCAACATACAGGACAGCGCTACCTGCACCATGCAGGCTACCGACTCATTTAGTTTTATAGGCAGTAACAACAGTACTACTTTTACTGGTACAGGCAAACTGAAGAACGACAGTCTTTGGCTGGTATACCATGTTACTCATGATACTACTTCCTACAATTGTAAATATTTCGGGCAGAGCCTGAGAAGGTAATAAGTACTTACTTTATGAATTTTTATACCGCCTGAGGCGGTATTTTTTTTATCCTGCAGATTGAACTGAATAAACCCCCTGATATAAAAATATAAATCCGGGTACATCAGTTATCTTATCAATCAGGATATTTAGAATGGCCTATTAATTTCTGCAATAGAGTCAAGTCTGTTCTCTGTTATTAATTTGTGGTTGGTAATCATGTGCATGAAATACAGAAATTAAACCTGTTTTAATTTGATGTCAGAACCCCTTATCGGAGCCGGGCGAATTATTGCGCAATTCAGACTAACCTTAAAAATTTAATTTTTAAATATAGTTGTACAATTTTGTAAAAAATTATTACCTTTAGAACTATGTTTGGGTAAATTGTAATCAACAACTCCTATCTGGGGTTATGATTGTATTTTACCCTACCTGATAATTTGGTATTTCAGGGCTTTTGCCTTTTCAGAAAAAAGATATTTGTAATACAGTTTTTAAATTTCAGAAAATGAAAAAAATGTACAACACCCTAAGACTTCTATTTGTCCTGATGCTGGGATCTCAACTGGGCGCCAACGCACAAACTTCCACCTATGGATCTTCGGGCGCGTTTACCTATACAGTACCAGCCGGTGTTACGGGTATTACCGTTACAGCAAAGGGTGCACAGGGCGGCCTGAACTCTGATGAAATTGATTATCCCGACAGACGGGGTTACGGAGGTATTGTTACGGCTTATATCTCAGTTACACCCGGCCAGGTGCTTGCAGTGAATGTGGGTGGCTGTGGTGGCAATGGTACTGCCAGCGCCGGTGGTGCAGGAGGCTTTAACGGCGGAGGAGACGGCTCTTACGGCGTATCCATATATTCGGGCGGCGGTGGTGGTGGCGCCTCTGATGTGAGGCTTGCTACCAATGCACTGACCGACAGGCTCGTTGTGGCCGGCGGCGGCGGCGGCGCAGGCATTCAAAGCGGCGGCGACTGCGACAGAGGCGGCGATGGCGGTGCGACTATTGTTTCTACAGGTGGTGAAATTAGCCCGGCAGGCTGCGGCATCGGAACTGGTGGTGGCGGTGGCATTTATGGTGCCGGCGGCGCCCTTGGCGGTATTTGTGGCGGTTGCGGCGGAACTCCGGGAAATGCGGGTAATGATGCTGTTGGAGGTAGCGGAGGTACAAGTACTCCAAGCGGCGGCGGCGGCGGCGGATACGGAGCAGGTGGCGGCGGTGCATGGACCGGTGGCGGTGGCGGAAGCAACTGGTACAATGGTATTGGTGTAACTATGCAATCGCAGTCGCGCGGAACTAATGCCTCCTGCGGCAGCGTTTCAATCACAACAACCTGCAGAGTGGGTATTATCAGTGGTTCTAACCAAGTATGCGAAGGTGTAACCAATCCGGCGCTTACCGAAACAGTTACCGGCGGTACATGGAGCAGCAGCAATACTTTTGTTGCATCGGTAGGCACAACAGGCGCAGTAACCGGAGTAAATGCCGGTACAGTTACCATTACCTATTCCCTGAGTACTTTATGTTATGCTGTATTCCCGATGACTGTTAATGCAGCTCCTTCTTCTATTTCAGGATTGCCTGTTCTTTGTGTTAACCAGACAGTTACTTTAACAGATCCTACACCACTAGGTACATGGAGTACCAGTGACGCTTCAGTTGCCACGGTTGTACCAGGTACAGGTCTTGTAACCGGTATTGGCGCAGGTTTGTGCAATATATCCTTTACAATAACAGCAACAGGTTGTAATACAGACGTTCCTTTTGTAGTAAATGCCATACCAGCGCCAATAGTGGGCCCTGACACTGTATGTGCAGGAAGCAGTATTACTTTAACCGACGATTCTACAGGCGGCACATGGACCAATGTTGGTACACATGCATCAATTGTTGGAGCAGGCACAAGTGCAACTGTAACAGGTATAAACAGCGGCACTGATGTTATCAGTTACACTTATCCATCCACAGGCTGTGCGGCAAAAATTACTGTAACAGTTCATCCGTTGCCATCGGGTATAGGTGGGCCAGCATTTATATGTATGGGCCAGCCAGCAGCAGAAACAGATATCACGACCGGAGGCACCTGGACTATAATACCAGGAACCGGATCTGCAAATATCGGATCTTCATCAGGCATGGTAACACCACTTTCAGTTGGTACGGTTACCGTTGTTTATACACTGCCTACTTCCTGTAGTGTGACCAGAACAATATCGATCAATCCATCTCCTGCAGCTATTTCACCATCTTCAGTGCAGGTTTGCCAGGGTTCAACAGCAATAGTAACGGACCCTACTACAGGCGGCACATGGAGCAGCGCTTCAGGGGGTGTGGCCTCAATTGTTGGTGCAGGTACAACAGGCACTATAACAGGTGTTGCTGTTGCAGGCGGCACTGCTGTAATATCTTATCTTGTTGGTACCTGTGCTGCCACAATAGTAGTTACAGTTAATCCGAAACCAACAGCTATCACAGGCCCTACAGAAGTTTGCGAGGGCGATTGCAGCCAGGTATACGGTTCCGGCCCCGGAGCAGGTACGTGGACAAGTTCGACACCAGCAACCGGAACTATAGATGGAACCACAGGCACGTTCTGCGCCATTGCCCCCGGAACTACTACACTTACGTATACATTTACCTCTACAGGCTGCCAAAGGAGCCTGGTAGTAACAGTTAATCCAATCCCAATTGTTACGGCCTCAACTCTGAAGGTTTGTATCGGCTACACTACTACCCTTGATGCTACTCCTCCTGGAGGCACATGGGCCACTACCAGCTCTAATATCAGCCTTACTCCGGGAGGCACGGCTACAGGAGTATCATTGGGCACAGCAGATGTAACCTATACTGCTACCACTACATGTACAGTAATAGCAACCGTAACGGTTAATCCACTACCGAATCCGATAGTATCCAGCGCTGATCCTATTTGTATTGATGGCACTGCAACACTCACCTCGCCAGGTTCACCAGGAGGTACCTGGAGTACTTCAACTTCCTTTGTTGAAAATATCGGATCTGCAACAGGTGTGATTACAGGTGTTGGCGTTACAGGTGGTGTAGGAATTAACACCTATACCCTTCCAACAGGATGCTTTGTTACCTATAGCGAAACACTAAATTCACTTCCGACATTTGCAACACCGCCACCAGCAGCTATGTGTGTTGGAACAACTTTTACAGCTTTTGGAGGTGGAGGTAGCGGAAACTGGACAAGCAGCAATACTGCAGTAGCTACGGTAGTAACCGGATCCGGGCCTGGGCCAGGTGGCACGATTACAGCTCTTACATCAGGAACTACCAATTTGTGCTATACATTTATTACCGCTCCAGGTACATGCGCTATATGCCAGACAATGAATGTGGTACCAGCATTAACACCAATCAGTGGACCACATCAGGTATGTACAGGTGCAACAATAACACTTACCTCGGGACCTGGTGGTGGCGTATGGACCAGCAGCACCGGAGCAACAACGGTTGTTGGCGCCGGAGCAACCTGTACTGTTACAGGTGTTACCACTGTAGGAAGCCCTTCAACCATTACTTATGCATTAGGTACCTGTCAAGTTACTTATGATGTAAGTGTTAATCAGTCGCCGGCTGCAATTACTGTTACTGCGCCGAATTCATTTAATATCTGCCAAGGGCTTACCACTACCATGTGTACTACAGGCCCCGGCCCAGGCGGTTATAACTGGTCATCAAGTAATCCAGCAGTTGCAAGCATAACATCCGCTGGACTATGCGCTACTGCTACCGGAGTATCAGCAGGAACCGCATTAATAGATTATACCAGTTTTTTCAACGGTTGCTTCAGCCAGGCTACAGTAACTGTAACCAATGGTGTTGGTGTAATTTCTGGCCCCAGCTTTGTATGTATGGGATCAACTGCTCTTGAGACAGAAACATCCAACGGCAACTGGTCGAGCAGCAGCGGTATCGCTACAGTTACCGGTGGTGCACCGGGGCCAATGGTAAACAATTCTACCATTACACCAGTTTCGCCAGGTGTATTTACACTTACATTTCTTTCAATAACAGGTTGCACCGCTACCAAATCAATGACGGTAGATGCACTGCCATCCAATACTGTAATACCACTGGGCAGCACCAATCTCTGCCCGGGCGGCTCAGTAGAGCTTACTGCCAGCACTGGTACAGGGTATACCTACCAGTGGGGTAGCCCGGGCGCCATTGGCGGGGCCACCAATGCTACCTATGTAGCAGGAGCAGCAGGCAACTATATAGTTACCGTTACAGGCGCAGGTCCGTGTAGCATCACCTCGGCAGCTACTCCTGTTACCATGAATCCGGTAATAGCCACGGTTTCACCATTTGTGGCTACCACGGCATGTGCCAGTGCAGGTCTTACACTTACTGCATCGGCCGCAACTACCTACCAGTGGCTGCTTGGCGGTGTGGCCATTCCGGGCGCTGTAGCCTCCACCTATGTACCTACCATTACCGGTAGCTACAGTGTACAGGAAACCAATACATTTGGCTGCGTAGGCACATCTGGCTCAGTGGCCATTACACTTGCTCCTTCCCCCGCAGGAGTGGTTACCATTTCCGGCTCTCTTACTCTGTGTGCCGGCCAGAGCGTAACACTTACTTCGGATGCTGGCTCAGGTTATACCTACCAGTGGTACAATGGCGGCCTTGGCTCTCCGATACCCGGAGCTACCAACATCAGCTATACAACCACCACAGCAGGCAATTATTTTGTAGTTGATGTGAACAGCACTGGTTGCAGCACTACCTCTGCCACAAGTGTGGTAGTGGTGAACCCGCTACCGACAGCTACAATAACTGCCGCCACATCAACCATATTCTGTGCAGGAGGCAGCGTATCGCTGGCCGCACCTGCGTCGGCTACCAATCAGTTTCAGTGGTATAAAAACGGTGTGCTTATAGCTGGAGCTACCACTGCGACCTATGTTGCAGGCACAACAGGTAATTATACAGTAACAGTTATTAATCCTGTTACCGGATGTATGGCTACCTCGGCTCCAAAATCTGTTACTGAAGTGTTTGCACCTGTTATTAACCTCATTACATCATCATCCTTCTGCTGGGGCAGCAGTGCAGATCTTGCAGCAATAGTTACAAGCGGGTCGGGTACAGTGGGGTATCAGTGGCAGCTGGGCGGTACAAATATTCCAGGCGCAACCAACAATACTTACCCTGCTACGGTATCGGGCAATTACTCGGTTGAGATATTTGTGGCGGGTGGCCTCTGCAACGAAACAAGCGCTGCTGTTGCTGTTACTGAAAAGCCATTGCCTAATCCATTGGTAACAGATACGTTGCCGAATGTGATTACACAACGTTATTTTGTAACTTACCAATGGTATCTGGACAATATTCTGATACCAGGAGCTACAAATTTTTATACTACAATAATCGGTAATGGTACTTATAAAGTAAAGGTTACTGATACCAACGGTTGCCAGTCGGTATCAGCAGGTTTTCCAATTTCGGGATGGGTACCAAGTGCAATCAGTAATATTAACATCGGCGGCCTGATAAAGATCTATCCTAACCCTGCACAGGATGCATTACATATAGATGCACCAATAGCAGTAAGGGCCGTGATCTGCGGCATGGATGGCAGAACGCTTATCAATCAGTCATCGGCCACAGAAGTAAATATCAGCCCTCTTGCCAATGGCATCTACACCATCAGGCTGTATGATATTAACGGCAACCAGGTGAAGGTGGATAAATTTGTGAAGGAAAGTAACTGATGAATATCAGCAGGTAATTTAAATACCAGAATCATTTTAACGGCCCCGGGTTTCCGGGGCCGTTTTTTCGGTGTGTCAGGCATGGATATAAGCTATAGGGTGGAAGTCCCGAATACGCTTTACAGTAGGGAGTATTAGCCAAGAGCAAGGGTGTCGCGGGCGACT
>CAIVEH010000237.1 GCA_903904855.1 uncultured Bacteroidota bacterium
AGGAACTGTCGATAAACGTTGCCAATCGATCCCCATGATTAACCAGTACCACTGTTCTTGGGTAAAACTTGACCGTTTAAAGTATATAACAGCAGGCTGTTGATAATTTTAAGTGATTGCTATTCCCCCCTCTACAAAATAATCCTATCTAAAGCGAATTTTTTTTAAAAGTTCGACGGAGTCTGACGTATAAGCATGTTATTTTATCCCCTGAAGCCATTGATACCGAATTGAATGAATTATTAAGGACATTCAGCGGCTTAATGTGATGACCTTGAAAAGAAATTTTTAAGGCCCCTTGAATAAAGAACCCTAACTAATAAAGAGGAGGTTAACGTGGCGTTATTACCTAGACAAAAAATGCTTAGTCGCTTAGAAAATAATGTTAGAATCCGTACAATTTATGAAAAAGTCTTTACCCACCCTTACCGAAACACCTTACTAATGTTAAACACATGGATAGTCTGATTAAACCTTATAACGATAGACGTGCCTCTTTTGGTCGTCATGAGACTTTTTCGTTACGCTACGCGTGGTTAACGAAGGGTTTTCAAGCCTTTATGAAAAAGAAAACCATCTTCTCATCTGATGAAGCCACCATAGAGCTGGGTGTGGGTAAGAACATGGTTAACGCGATTAAATATTGGTTGCGTGCCGCATCAATGTTAGAAGAAAACTCAGAGGGTTTAGACGCAACTGAGCTAGGGACAGCACTTTTTTCTGAAAAGGGTTGGGATCAATATCTTGAAGATGAAGCAACACTTTGGTTGATTCATTGGTTACTTGCGACTAATTTTGATACCAGTACCGCGTGGTATTGGTTCTTTAATTGTTTTCATAAAACTGAATTTACACAAGAAGAAGCGGCTGATGCCTTAGCTGAGTTTGTGCAAATTAACTTATGTCAATCTAACATTTTTACACCATTCCAAGAAATTTAAGTAATACATGGAAATTCAACAAATATTTAATGCAATTTTTGGTAGTTTGAACAACATCGTCGCTGCCATTGTTATCGCTATTTTAACGGTGATAGCAATAATCGGAATGTTCAGAAAATCAACAAATCATAAAGTTAGACATTTCGCTAGGCAATCGCCTGCTATTTTGGCTACCGTTGGAATATTTTTCAGTTTTTGGGGGATTTCAATTGGCTTAATCGGTTTAGATTTAAATGACATTCAAAATAGTATTCCAAAACTATTAGATGGTTTAAAAGTTAAATTTATCGCCAGTTTAATGGGAATTGGTGCGTCGATTATTGTGCGAATTGCTCAGAATTTTGCGGTTGAAGATATAGTCGAAAAGGACAGTGACGAAAAAATCATCAATTTGCTTGCCGACATTCACAACGTTTTATCCAAGAACGAGAACAATAGCCCCGAAGTATTATTACAGGAATTAAAGCAAGCGATTGATGAGTTACCGATTGAATTTAGAAAACAAACCACCTTGCTCGATAGCATAAAATCTAGTTTGGCGGGCGAAGGTGATGCGTCGGTGACAACACAATTGGGTAAACTGCGCACAGATATGCGAGATTCATTGAAAGACTTGGATACCAACAATCAGCAACGCAGTGCTTCACTTAATAATACGCTGACTTCTAATTTCGATAATTTAACGCGAAAATTTGAAGACTTTGCTCGAATCGTTGCCGAAAATAACTCCAAGGCGTTTATCGAAGCTCTAGAAAAGGCAATGCGCGACTTCAATAATAATATAACCGAGCAATTTGGCGAAAACTTCAAAGAATTAAATCGAGCCGTCGGCGACTTATTAACATGGCAAGGCAATTACAAATTGCATGTTGAAACTTTAACAGATAATTTTGAAGTCGCTTTAAATAGCGTGACCAGTATTCAATCGGCGTTTAGTGATATTCAGACGCGCTCGCAAAGTTTTACCGAAGTTTCTGAAGGGCTAGGTGGGATTTTGCAAAAACTAGATTTGCAATTACAAGATTTGAATCATCATCTGAAATCCTTAGACCAAGTTGCAGACAGCGCAAAACAAGCGTTCCCAATCATTGAAGATAATTTAATGAAATTAACGGTGGGCTTTAAAAAATCGACGGAACAATCACTCGCTGATATTACCAGCACTGTTGAAACTGTCGGTGAAAATCTGGTTGAAACAACCAGTCGATTAAAAGACACAACAGGAAAATTGCGCGAGTCAATGGAAAATCAGCGCGAAACGCTTGAAAAAACCAGCGGCGAATTTAAAGAAGTCGTCGGCGTGACGCTGAAAAGTTTGGCGAAAGAAACGAAAACAAGCATCGAAAATTATCAGGAATCATTGCAAGAAACCGTCACTACGCAATTGGACAGCATCAATTTCAACATCAAGCAATCTAACGCCGTCGTCAATAGCACGATTCAAAATGCCAGCGTGGAGTTTGAGAAATCGATTGCTGAAACCGGCGAGGTTCTTAAAACTAGCACCGACACCGTCGCGAAGCATTTGACGAACGCAACTGATTCCATGAAAGGTATGATTGAAGAGCAACAAAGCGCGTTGAGTTCAACCAGCACAGAATTTAAAACAGTGGTAAATCAAACGTTGCGTGATTTGTCAGACAAAACCCAATCCAGCATTCAAAACTATCAGGAATCGTTAGAAAAAGCAGTTACAAAACAGCTAGATAGTATTGATTCCAATATTCAAAAATCGAATACTCTGGTTAATAGCACGATTCAAAACGCTGGTACTGAGTTTGAGAAATCGATTGCTGAAACGGGCATGGTTCTTAAAACTAGCACTGACACCGTTGCGAAGCATTTGACGTAAGCGCTTAAATCTCGACGTCATTTATTGTTCATTCTTATCATGCCAAACTTCCTCAATATTCACTGTTTAGGAAAGTTATGACATCAATAGAAAGCAATACCATTAACTCAAGTGCAAGCGCTAACTCTAGCGCTG
>CAIVEH010000238.1 GCA_903904855.1 uncultured Bacteroidota bacterium
AAAAGGAAAAAGAACAAGTAAGATGGTGTACTTTATTTAATCAACATCACTAAGGCAACTTTTACCGGATTTTGACGCACAATAAAAAATACACAGCGGCAATTATGCTATCGGAAAAAGTAATTCCAATTCCCTGCTACACTTCATTTACATATAATAAAATACAAATTTATTTATTTTATTTATAACTTACGCATATACCCAAACTGCAAAATACATATCATATACAACTCAGCTATCTTATTCGGCAATTTAGCTTTTATATATTGAACTTGATTCCCAAATTGGATTTTAAACATTTTAAGGGTATAAATTATTGCCATTCAATATATATATTTATCAATTTTCAATAAACTTTTCTATGTGCATAAGTTTCCTGATAAAATTTGTATCTTTTTTCGTATCTTTAATTATATTTGTGAAATAACGGCAGCCGGTATCTTATGATCAGGAAGAATTTATCTATTTTATTGTTGATGGCTATATGCTTTACATCCTTATTTTCTTGCAGAAAAATAACAACCAGTACAGCAGATCCTACCCGCAATTACTTCCCTATTACTTTGGGAAAGTATGTGGTTTATGATGTTGATTCTGTTTATTATTTTGGCCTCGCAGGTACCAGGTATGAGATCAAAAGTCAGATGAAATATGTAATTACTGATACAGTTACCTACAACAAACAGCTTTCTTATCTGCTTGATGTTTATACACGCCCATATGATGGCGCTGCTAATTGGGTAGGTCTCAGCCAGATCATTGTTACTCCAACAACCACCAGCCTTCTGTATTTTCAGGATCAGACCAAATATGTAAAAATGATATTTCCTATAGCAAACAGTGTTACCTGGAAAGGCAACATGTATGCTCAGGTATTGGATTCCACTTTCTCTTATCTGAACGACTGGAATTATACTTACCAGAATTACCACCTTGCATATACCAATGGTCGTGTAACCTTTGATAACACCGTTACTATAATGGAAGATGATCAGAACGTTAATTACCAGAATGTTGATTCAGCAGTTGCAGGATACCGCACTTATGCCAGAGAAGTTTATGCCTATAATGTAGGTATGGTTTATAAAGAATGGACCCACTATACTTTCGGATACCCTGATACTGCCCAGAATAAAACAGGGTATAGTGTGGTGATGAAAGCTGTAGATTACAACTAGCTATATGTGCCGGAAACTGTCTTTTATTTGGCTTCTTATTTGCTTTTTGCTTTCGAATAAAGCTATAAGCCAGCAGAATGTTTACAGGATAACTTTTACAGATAAAAATCATACACCTTTTAGTCTCAGCAGCCCCTCGGCCTATTTATCTACCAGGTCTATTGCCCGACGCACGGCCCAGGGAATAGCTATTGACAGTACAGATTTACCAGTTAATCAGGTTTATATAGATAGTGTACTACACCTTACCGGTGGTAAATTTTATGAATCATCCCGCTGGCTAAACTTTTGTGTCATCCTCTTAAAAGATACCGATACTGCCAATATCCATAATCTTTCCGGGCGGTCCTTTATCAATGATGTGTCTCTGGTTGGGGTTTATTGCATGGATATTGCCCACAGGAACAGTGGAAATAATTCCAGCACACATTCATTCTCTACCGGTGGCAAACCAACATCACTAGATGGCAGTTATTATTCAGGTACATGGAACCAGACTCAGCTGGTAAATGGCAATTACCTTCACGACAATGGATTTAACGGTACAGGCAAACTAATAGCTGTGCTTGATGCCGGATTCCCTGCTGTGGATACACATCCTTTATTTGACAGTATGTGGACATACGGCCGTTTTGTTGATGGATACAATTTCACTTACCATAACAGCAATGTTTTCAATTATGCCAAACACGGCTCACAAGTATTGTCCACTATGGCAGGTTACATACCCGGCACATTCGTTGGCACTGCCCCTAATGCCATGTATGCCCTTTACATCACTGAAAATGAAATTCAGTACTGGGATGACCAGCCTGGAGAGTTATGCAACATGATAGCCGGCGTTGAAAGGGCCGACAGTGTAGGTGCCGATGTAATTACCTCATCTTTAGGCTACGATGTTTTTGTAAGCACCTGCAATAATCAAACTTTCCCTCAACCTTTTGCTACTTTGGATGGAAAAACTACTATTGCTGCCAAAGCAGCGAATATGGCTACAATGAAAGGTATCCTTTTTGTAGCATCAGCAGGCAATGATGGTTATACGGTATCAGGCTGGGGTACTCATATACTTACACCCGGCGATGCCGACAGCGCTTTGACTGTAGGTGCAACCGATTTTGGATCATTCTCCCCCGCTGATTTCAGTGGTTATGGACCTAATGCTGCTGGCCGGATTAAGCCAGATGTATGTGCTATGGGAAAAGGAGTGACACTTTGCGATATCAACTACGCTCCACCTACCTCTCCATCTCTCATCACCTCCGACGAGGGCACATCATTCTCTACTCCGCAAATTGCAGGTCTTGCTGCTTGCCTTTGGGAAGCCTTCCCATCTGCTACACCTTACCAGATAAAGCAGGCAATTATCAGGTGTGCAAGTTCTTATAACAATCCCGGCCCCCAGATAGGATATGGTGTTCCCGACTTTTCATGCACACAGCAGGCACTTGATGTTAAATTAGCACCTCCTCCATTTACTGAAGCCAATTGGGTAATTGCTGACCCTAATCCATTTGGCGCAGATCTGAAATTATCTGTTTCACCTGCTCAGGACGGGAATGTTGATTTTTATCTTACAGATATTGCCGGTAAAAAAGTATTCTCTTCACAGTTGTATTTTTATAAGGGCTATAACGCTCCTTACCTGATCTCTTTACCTGAGATCACTCCCGGAATTTACCTGTTAAAAGTGGTATCTTCTTCTAAGCAGCAGATAATAAAACTGCTTAAAAACTAATTCTCTTTTGGGTTGTTGACCCAAAGAAAAATAAGGAAGTAAATAAACCATAAAAAATCACTCCTTCCTGCCGGGATAACACTGTCTCTGTAAAAAATGTAGCAATAAGTATTATCAGGCAATACAGGTACAACTGGTTGTGGGCCCTAATTGCTCTGTATAAATGAATTATCAGAATTGAAGCAAGTAAAGTAATGCCGGCAATACCCAAACCAAGCCATTCATTCAGGTACTGATTATGTGGATCGTAATGACTTACGTCATAATTATTATTGATAGAGAAAAAGAAATACCGTTCCTGTAGTGAGTGCAGTACCCTACCCGGCCCTACTCCGGTTAGCCAGTTATTTTTAAGCAATGAAATGTCCACATCAAGAATCATTTTCCTTACGTAAACCGAATTATCAGTAATACCAACAGGCCTGGAATTGCCCATGAATGAAAATACTTCTCTTATACGCTGACCAGTAAAAGGTATAAAGTAACAGGCAGCTGTAAGAGCTATGACCATCGCACCAATCTGTAGTTTGTTCTGGTAAATCCATTTTTGCTTTGTCCATCCATAATGCAGAAAAATGACAATCATAGCCAGTAGTGCTGACTTAGCCAACAGTGCTAACAGGAATACCAGCAAAATAAAAACCAGAGCGTACCTGACCATATTGCCTGGGCGGAAATTATAACTACCGGAAAGAACAGTAATACAGATAGAGAACCCAAGGAACATCCCCATATAAGTAGGGTGTATTCCGGTAAAGTGTTCGAACATTATCCTATAGGCCACATGCGATGCATCATGCAACCCTCCCTTATAGATGAAATAATGGTAAATAAAGTCAAGATTACCTGCCAGACATGAAAGAATACAGCCAAAAACAAAATACTGCAATTCGCCGAGGATCACTTTTCGGTAATACGGCCCGGCCATAACCATTACAAAAGGAGTGAAAAACAAAGAAACCTTTCGCTCACAGATATGGAGCAATATTTTCCTGTACTCAACTGGTGTAATAAGGAGTGAAGCAAAATAAAAAATAAAAAGACTGCTGAATAACAAAGCCCATGCATAATCCTTTTTTGATGTCTCCTTTACTCTGGGAATGGACCTGGCAATAAACCAGATACTGATGCACATAACTACTGCAACCTGCCATTTCGCAGGCAGGAAGAAGGAAAGCATCAATAACCTTGCTGAATATTGGTCAGCCAATTTCAGATCAATCATTTATAAAATTGCCTCATTGAATTCACCACAAAATCACTCATCTGCTTTTTGAATCGTTCTTCAGAAAACCGGAGCGCATTGGCTCTGATACCATTGAAATTATCTAATGGATTTGCTTCAAACTTTACCACAACTTCAACTATGCTTTCTTCAGTTTGTTCTTTATATAAGTAACCCGTTTGGCCGTCAATAACGGTTTCTTTATAGCCGCCATAATCAAGTGCCAATACAGGTGTTCCACACGCCTGCACTTCCACACACAGAATTCCGAAATCTTCTTTTGCTGCAAAAATACATGCTTTTGCATCCTGCATATACTTCAGCATTTCTTCATCACTCTTATATCCGTGCCACTCTATGTTTGGGTGATTCTGTATCAAGTTCCCAAACTCTTTTGCCCCCCAGCCATCACCTATCACTACCAGCTTTTTATCTGGCATCTGCATAAAAGCCCTCATCACCATATCCATCTTTTTATAAGGCACTACCCTGCCTGCACATAGGTAATATTCTTTCCGGGGCGCCTCATTCAACACAAATTTATCAATCCGTACCGGCGGATAAATCACCACCGAATCCCTGCCATAACTTTTCAGTATACGTTGCTGAATATGAACAGAGTTGGCTATAAAAAAATGAACCCGCTTCGATGTTTCAAAATCCCATTTCCTAAGGTATTGTACAAATGCCTTGTAAAAATAGGATCCTCCCATCGGATGGCTGGCGGCGTAGTCATCATACTGGTCCCATATTGGCCTTAAGGGTGTATGGCAATAGCAGATATTCAGTGAACCCGGATCACTGCTAAAACCCTTTGCAACAGCATGGGAAGTGGATAGTATAAGGTCATACCCCTTAAGATGGAACCGCCTCATAAGCCATGGCATAAACGGAAGAAAATACCGGTAAAATTTACTGATAAAAGGCACATACTGAAGTAATGAAACTTTAACCGGCCTGTCGTTCAATATTTCTTTTCTGGCCTGTGATGTAAATTTATCAAACAAGGCATATATACTTACATCTTCTTTATCATAAATATCCAGTATCGCCCCGGCAACTTTTTCAGCGCCGCCATTGGCATTAAACCAGTCTTGTACAAACGCCACTTTCATTTCCTGCACAAATTACTTGATTTGTTACATCTTTTACCACAACATTGTTTTTCCCATTTTATATCCTGAATACCTTGACCAGCATCTGCCAAAATTTAAACTCCCTTGATGCTGATTCGGCAACAAAAAATAAATACATTTACTTTACAGCCTGAAAAGAATAGCTTACTGATTTAAAGAGAAATGACGGAACCGGCTAAGAAAATATCTTTGAATACAAAGCTCTGCCTTATCCTTGCCCTGGCAGCACTGCTGGTATATGCCAATACCCTTAATAATGCCTTTGCACTAGATGACTATGTAGTCATTAAAAACAACACTATTGTTACCAAGGGTATTACAGCTATTCCCGAAATATTAACTACGCCATACCTCAGGGGAAATATGATTATCCCCAATGATCTTTACAAACCACTTTCCCTTATAATGTTTGCCATCGAGAACCAATTGACCGATGGCGCTCCTTTTTTGTTCCATCTAATCAATATACTGCTTTTTGCAGGTTGCGTCATATTACTATTTCTGTTTTTCGACCAGCTTTTAGAAAAGAGAAAAACAGCGGTTGCCTTTATTGCCTGCCTCCTTTTTGCTTTACATCCAATAAATACAGAAGTAGTGGCCAATATTAAAAGCCGGGATCAGTTGTTGTGTTTTTTCTTTGCTTTTTCTTCATTACTTGCATTTACAAATTTTGTTGGTTCTGGTAAGAGAATGACTTTACTTGCAGGCTTTCTGCTGTATTTCCTGTCACTCCTGTCCAAAGAAACAAGTATCACATTCCTGGCTATAATTCCGCTTGTGTTTTTATTTTTCTGCAACAATAATAAACAAAGAAGCCTCTTTATTATTTCCGGTTCAGTTATCACAGCTGCACTTTTTCTATTCATCCGTTTTTCTGTGTTAAAACATTACAATGCAGGCGCCACTGGCGGATACAGCATTATTGAAAACTCCCTTGCATTTGCTCCATCATTAACCTCAAGAATGGCTACTGCGGTTTTGAACCTTGGCTCCTATCTCAGGCTGCTTATTGTTCCATACCCGCTCATTTGCGACTATTCTTACCACACAATATCATTCACTGGTTTTACTGATTTGCGTGTTCTGTTTTCTTTAATTATCTATTGTACCATTAGTGTTGTTGCCATCTACCGGCTACTCAAAAAACCTAAAGATCCCTACGCATTTGCTATACTGTTTTACCTCCTGTCAATATCGCTCTTTTCCAATATCCTTATGCTTGTAGGTGCCGATATGGCCGAAAGGTTTCTTTTTTTTGGTACAGCAGGCTTTTGCCTTATACCGGCACTCATCATTGATAGATTTTTGATTGCCGAATCAGGTCATAATCTTAATTTTCTGAACAATAAAATAGCATTGATTATCCTTTTACCCGTTTGCTTGCTTTATTCCTGCCTTACAATTCACCGGAATACTGAATGGCATGATAATTATACATTGTTCAAAGCCGATGCTCTTAAAGCGCCATCCAATTGCCGCCTTCAATATAGCCTTGGCACAAACCTCATCATCACTTCCAGAGATATGCCGCAAAATGAAGATGCAAAACAACAGGCTGCTTCAGGAATTAATTACCTTAGAAAGGCAATCGAAATATATCCAAAGTTTGACCTTGCCTGGTCCGAAATTGCTAATACCTTTTTCCTCGATCAGAAATATGATTCGGCTGAACTCTATTCCAAAAAAACATTGTCATTGAATCCCCGAGATATTGTGGCAACAGAAAACCTGGCAGCTATCTATTTTAAAGCAGGTAAATACCGCGAATCTCTGGACTTATGCACTGCGGCAACATCATATCTTCCTGGTTATGCCCGTGCATACCGCAATATTGGTAACTGTTACCTGCGTATGAATAAGTATGATTCAGCAATCATTGCCTATAAAACTGCTGTTAATTATGAGCCTTCGGTAACAGTTTCGTTTGAGCGGCTGGCTATTGCCTACAAGCTATCCGGCAATATGGATTCAGCCAGGAAATACCTGCAGATAGCCCAAGAAAATAACCCTGAATTTAATTACTGATTCAGCCTATAAGTCTGACAACCTAATTCATACACACCAAAATTTGCATTCTCGAAATAAGTATCTTACAACCTGCGCGCTTAGCGAGAATTAGTATATTTGGAATTAGGATTTAATGACCTTAAATTATAACAGTTGCAATTTTCTGATTGATTATTCCTATTTCCAGCTAACCAATTGATGCTATCTCCCCCTTAAAAACAAACTCCGCTGGCCCTGTAAGTACTACCTCTTTTGCCGATGTACCGGTATCTTTTGCAAATGTTACAACAAGGTGACCACCAGGTGTTTCAATCTCCGTTGCAAATATTCCTTGAAACCTGGCAGTTGCTGCTATTGCAGAAGCCGTAACTCCTGTGCCGCAACTCAAAGTTTCGTCCTCCACTCCCCGCTCGTAAGTGCGCACTTTCAGTTTGCCATCATGTATCTGCACAAAGTTCACATTGATCCCATCAGGCTGAAACCTTTGCAGGTTACGGATTTCCCGGCCTTGCTGATACACATTCACATCACTCACATCAGACACAAAGAGTACATAATGAGGAGAGCCCGTATTGAGAATGGTATGAGATCCGTATATATCTATATCCTTAACATCATTCATGTGCAGGCTTATAAGGTTATCATCAGCAATAGTTGCAGTATGGCTGCCATCTATAGCCAGGAAATAGGCCTGGTTATGTATTATCCCAAGTCTTTTAGCAAAGGCCACAATGCATCTGCCACCATTGCCGCACATAGTGCTTTCTCGCCCATCTGAATTATAGTAAACCATTCTAAAATCATACCCAGCAGTATTTTCCAGTAACATCAGTCCATCGGCACCAATACCCATATGCCGGTTGCATAACAGGGCTATCTGACCTGTAGTAAAGCTGATCATTCCATCCCGGTTATCCAATAGGATAAAATCATTTCCAGTGCCTTGATATTTGTAGAAGGTCATTGTGAAACTATGTTTAAAAGCGCAAAGTTAAATGACCAATAATCAAAACCACAAAAGAAATAATCCGATGCAGGTAATTATCTGTGGACCGATGACTAAATAAAAATTTTACAGTATAACCTTTGCAGCCAGATTAAAGTACCTACTGTATAAAATATTATTCGCCGAACCATTTCCGGTTTTGAATGTCAGGTTCACATCACTGCCCGCTGGTACGCTTCCAGATGTATTTAAGACAGATCCATTATT
>CAIVEH010000239.1 GCA_903904855.1 uncultured Bacteroidota bacterium
ATCATGGCGCAGATTGTTTTGTCGTCCTAAGGTCTGTTATTGATACAACCATAAAGGCTGGACAAAATGTTTTGAATGCACTCAGGCTTGTAGCTCTGTATGGGGCTGAATAGTTACCAGTTTTGTATGGTGTATCGGGAGGTGGCAAAATTGAGAATTATTTTCTCGTTGGTTCCACTATAAAATTGACTTGCAGTACCTAATTTCCTTAAACTGGGTAGATTTCTGAAACTATCTGAGTATTTCTTCAGACTGTCTTCAGAAAAATCAGCCCGGTAATCAGTTTGCATGGCAAGCCCTTCGTTGAACCAAACAGGTATGGCAAACTGATACCTGAAAAATCCTATCCGATGGTAGAGTTCCGCATGAATTATTTCATGTGCAATAATATTGGTATTCAGGCCGTCCTTACTCAATACTATATATGCCCCCAGCTTTGTGTGAGTGCAAGCCGGGCTTCCGGAACCATTGCCATACTTTGCATATTCAGCTTCATTATTGCAGTATATGAAGCTGGGTTTACATGTGAGCGAACCCAGAAATTCTGAATCCCTTTTCTCAGCGTCGCTTATGTATTTTCTTATAATATTGAGCGTGTTTATATCAACACCTGCTTTAAAATACAGATTATTGTCCTTGCTGAAATCGCTGATATCAATCAACACGCACCTGGTTTCTTCAGGGAATACAAAATAATGCCCCAATGCCAGTAAGGGTAAAAAAAGCAGAATAATAAGGCTGCCCCTTAAAACCAATTTTCTGCGTCTGCGCATAATGCCATATCAGCAAAAATCAGCTGAATTAATCCAGGTGTAATTTTTCTTTTTTGGCCAGCAGATCTTCCTTAGTTTCCACATGGTCTTCATCGGGCAGACAGCAGTCTACCGGACAAACAGCTGCACATTGTGGTTCTTCATGAAACCCCTGACATTCAGTGCATTTATCAGGAGTAATATAATATACATCAACCGAAACAGGTGAATGCATGTCATCGGCATTGGTAGTGCTGCCATCCATAAGGGTATAGCTGCCTTTCACAGTAGTTCCGTCGGCCATAGCCCATTCGGTTCCACCCTCATAAATTGCATTATTCGGACATTCCGGTTCACAAGCGCCGCAGTTAATACATTCGTCAGTGATCTTGATAGCCATAAGAATTGGTTATTTATTTAGTTTTTATGGGCACAAAGTTACAACTTCGCATTAAATTCTGCACCCGGAATTATTCGTAATATTATAAAAGCCCGGGAGAATCAAATTATTTATGACTACTGATTTAGGATTAGAAAAGCGCATTGAGCTTTTAACCCAACTGGGTAAATATATGTTATCCGATGCGCCAGAATGGATGGATATACAGGCCAGGGCTGTCAGCGCCAATGCTTGGTTTACGCCCGGGCATATTTCACTGGCTATAAACAATATTGCTACTGAGTTTCTGCAAAAAGACAAACTGGAGACATGGGCCGCTGGTTACCTGTTACCAAAGCAGCCCAAAACCATAGGTATTGTGATGGCTGGAAATATACCCCTGGTAGGGTTTCACGATTTTCTTTGCGGGTTTATGAGCGGCCATAGTTTGCTCATAAAATTATCATCAAAAGATGCTGTTTTATTAAAGCATCTGATCGCAAAGCTTGCAGAATGGGAGCCTGCTGTTGCCAGCCAGGTTCAAATAGCCGAGCGGCTCAATAACTGCGATGCTTACATAGCTACAGGCAGCAATAATACTGCCCGCTATTTTGAACAGTACTTTGGTAAATACCCAAATATCATTCGCAAAAACCGTACTTCAGTTGCCCTACTTGATGGCACTGAAACCGATGATGAGCTTGCATTGCTGGCCGATGATGTGTACCTGTATTACGGCCTCGGTTGCCGAAATGTGACCCAGGTATATGTGCCCCGTGATTACGATTTTGCGCGGCTCCTGAATATTTTCAACCGACATAATGACTATGCCGATCTGAACAAATACAAAAACAACTACGACTACCATCTGGCCATATATCTCCTCAACCGCATACCCTATATGAGCAATGAATCGCTGCTGATGGTGGAGAATGATATGCCCTTTTCTGCAGTAAGTGTGCTGCATTATAAGTATTACGATAACAAAGACACACTTATAGACAGTCTTTTAAAAAGTGAAGAAATACAAGCCATAATAGGTCATGGTTTCATTCCTTTCGGAGATTCTCAGAAGCCTGCATTGAGCGACTATGCTGATGGGGTGGATACAATGGATTTTTTGTGCAGAGTGTAAAAGATCAATTGCACAATTGACGCAGCATGAAGTATTACCCCAGGAAATACCTTTTCGGTTTTATCATTATTCCATTTATAGGGGCAGCTCTTTGTTTTCTGATACTAGCTTTAATCGCAAGGGCTGTAACAGATGATAACCTATCCGTCAGCCTGATTCTGGAACTGTTTTTTGTGCCCTATTTTTTGCTCCTTGCATGGATGCTATACTCTAACCGTTTGAAAGACTATTTTGAATTAACAGAAAACGAATTACGCCACGTATTTGATAGCAGAAGGAAAAGACCATCAATACTTATACCAGCTCATGAAATCAGATTATTGGAACTAAGTACTTACCCTAACAGTACCGACAAATTTTGTAGGATCTATGCTGAAAGCCTGAACGAAAAAGAGCATGATGGTTATCTGCAGATTGATGAATGGGAGATTCCTTGTGATGCAATTGCAGCGTTTTGTACAAAGAATAAAATCGAACCCAATATAATCACGGTTAATAACGACAAATTTGCAGATGTAACTTTCAAAAAAGATAGAATCATAATTGATTATTATGACCGGAAAAAACGCAAGACTACTGTACGGTTGAAGAATATTATGCGGGTAATACGTATCTCTCAAAATCCTGTTTCTGTTACAAATCGTATTTATAGAATTGAAACAACCGATGGCAAGTGCTATGAATTCAGCTACTCCCTGATAGGAAGCCATCTGGAAACGGAACAATATTTCAGGGAAAAGGGCATTGAATTTATAAAGCAGATTCATGGCTCCTGACTAACTTTAAATGCAGGTATTGGATCATTTTGAAGTCAGCGGTATCAGACCCATTTTTTATTTTTGTCGAGTATGTCGTTGCCCATAGGGATTTTTTCCATCAAACTAAATACGTCAGGACTTACCTGGTCTTTGTATGGAAGTAAGTTACTCAATACTTTTCCGGTCTGGAAGCCTTTTTGAGCAGTGGATAACAGCTGGCGGGCACCAGGTTTGATATCTTCCGGAAGCTGATCAACAACTGAGTTCCATAAATTAACCAGTCCCCACCAAACGCAGCAGGCATGAAGGTAGGTATGTACTGTTAATGGGCATCCGGTCCAAGGAGAAGGTACTAAGCGTTCGTCTTTATAGATAGCATGGTTAATAATTGGGGTGCTTTGTTCGAAGCTGAATAAGAAACTATGTATTGCCTCATGCAAAAGAGAATTCATAATAAGCGGCACATCTACATCCGCTCTGTGTGCATTGTGAAGGGCTACCCGGCCAATTTCAGCACCTCTTGAAATAGCATTAAAACAGTCTCTTTTATCCGAAACAATATAGATTGACTTTATGTTTGACACAATAATAAAATATACGACTTTAGAAGTGCTTTTGAGTATATCAAGCGCCTGCTCAATTTTAGGTAAAACAATATCGATTTCCTCAGGCGAAGCGTAATTTAAAGTTTCAGACAAAAAACCTTCATTTTTTTCGCTTTCCGACATCCTTACTATTCTGGGAGAAGATGAATCAATGATGATATTGTGAATTTTCTTCGAAAAAAATACCTGGTCGGGATTATATTGGGAGTTGGTATGTGGTAATGTATTCAGGTTCCAAACCCCTGCAGGAACATAAATATCGCCTTGCGCTGACCATGCCGGTTGGTCGAAACTGATTTCTGCTCCTTCATTTGATAGTTCAATATTGATCGCATCGGATATGTAAGACAGAAAATAATCTTCCGGTTGTTCTTTACTGAAATTTATCTGACGCAAAACTGTATAAAATGTTTCAGGAGCATTTATGATTCTGTCTGAGGCATTTTTAGACAAGGATTTGTATTTTTGATTTAATTCCTGGCCATTCTGCAGGCGAGCTAAAATTTCATCTAACGAAACTGAAATTCTTGTTATTAAGCTCTTCCTGACAATGATTGATGGCATTGTGGTTTCTAGTTGGAGCGTTTTGATGATATCTGTTATTCCAATTTCCATTTTAATCTGCTTTAGGATATTACTTAATTAATTCGATTTGTTTAACGGTGATATCCAAAGTACTAATGACTGTTTACTATATATGGCAATGCATAAAACAAGTCATTATTAACTCAGACAAACAATTCGTAAATATTCCCGATAATACGAAATTAAAGGGAAATTTCCCCTGTAAAAATGATTTTGGTTATGTTTTACCAATTTTTATTGCACCAGCTAACAGGTCAAAAATCCCTGGAGTATTTTTATTCAGAATCAATTAATGCTGGCAGGCAAACAAACTTTTAGCAACGTACATTTGCACCGAAGTAAATACTTACGACTAATTACTCACGACTTAAGACTGAAAAAATGTACTCATTACTCCGGAAAATACTCTTCAAAATTGATGCTGAAAAAGTTCATTACCGGGTTATGAAGTGGCTTACTTTGGTTTGTTCCATGGGCTTTTTGCGGGGAATTGTAAAATCTATGTTTGTAAAAAGAAACCCTTCGCTGGAGCGTACTTTGTGGGGTATCACTTTCCCCAATCCTGTGGGTCTTGCTGCCGGATTTGATAAGGATGCAAAGTATACCGATGAGCTGGCCTGCCTGGGTTTTGGATTTATTGAGATCGGTACACTTACGCCCCGCGCTCAACCCGGAAACCCCAAACCCCGGCTGTTTCGACTACCAGCCGACAGGGCGCTTATCAACAGGATGGGGTTCAATAATGACGGATCGGCTGCTGCTGCACAAAGACTAAAGAGCAGAAGAGAAAGGGTAATTATTGGTGGTAATATTGGAAAGAACAAAGACACCCCAAACGAGCAGGCCGGCGATGATTACGAAAAGGCTTTCAGAGACCTTTATGATGTGGTGGATTATTTTGTGGTAAATGTAAGCAGCCCCAATACGCCAGGCCTCCGCGCACTACAGGATAAGGAGCCTCTCACCCAATTGCTCAACAGGCTGCAGACTATAAATAAGGGTTATAAGAATAAACCTATTCTGCTGAAAATAGCCCCCGACCTTACCAATGATCAGCTGAACGATATTATAGATTTGGTAACTGATACCAAAATCGCAGGTATAGTAGCTACCAATACTACTATCAGCCGAGAGGGATTGACTACAGCTGCTGCAAATGTAACAGCTATAGGTGCAGGTGGTTTAAGCGGCGCACCAGTGCGCAACAGGGCTACCGAAGTAATAAAATACATTCACACACACAGCAAAGGAAGTATTACCATCATTGCATCAGGTGGCATATTTACTGCCGCCGATGCCAAAGAGAAGCTGGATGCAGGCGCATCGCTGGTGCAGGTGTATACCGGATTTATCTATGAAGGACCGGGTATTGCAAAAAATATCTGCGAGGGATTAATGAATAGGGGATAAGTATGACTTTCCCCTTGAGGTCTCCTTTTATTGTGTGCCATATTACGCTTGATGATGCACGTAGCCCCGGCATACGGGCTGGGGTGTAGTTATAATATTTTAGTTTTAGCCAAAATTCATTTACCACAGAAAATGCGGTTAATGTAGAATTAATTTACATTTATTTGGTTGTTTTAGTCTGGAATTTTTCATTAGCCTAAAATATATTCAATACAATTACTAACATAATACCCACTTTTTACGCCATACTATGTAGTAATGGTTCTTTAAACTATCTTTTACATCTTAAATTTTGCCTTATGAAAAACGTATTACTTACCCTTATCACATTGTTATTTGTTGCAAACACGTATGCCATTGGACCTATTACTGGCACAAATACTTTGTGCCCTGGCTCTTCGATTACCCTATCTGATGTTACACCCGGAGGCACATGGAGCAGCAGCGCCCCGGCCATAGCCACAGTAGGAAGTTCGACTGGAATTGTTACCGGGATAACTTCCGGATTCGCGGTTATTACTTACAGTGTTGGAGCCAGTTATGTTACTGATTCTGTAACCATAGAAGCTTTACCTGCCTATTATCCCTTACTGGCAGGCAGTGACAGTATTTGTGCCGGTGGCACGGGCACAAATCTTTATTTGACCGGATCCCAAACAGGCGTCAGTTATCAGCTAGTACATTCAGGAGTGCCGGTTGGGCTACCTTTAACAGGAACTGGTTCTTCTTTAGATTTTGGTATTGAAACATCCGCAGGTTATTATACTGTAATTGCTACTAATACATCAACTTTATGTGCTGCAAATATGGGGGGCAAATACATAGTCGAATACATCCCCGGCCCTATTACTGGTTCTACTGCAATATGCTTGTCGTCCACTTCAGCTCTTAGTCATACTGTGCCAGGAGGCATATGGAGCAGCAGCAATCCAACCATCGCTTCGGTAGGCAGCTCCAGCGGCATTGTAACCGGTAATGCCCCAGGTTCTGCTGTAATCACCTATAATATAATTACAGGCTGCACAGTTACTACAACTGTAAATGTAGTCGCCTCATTATCAGCTATTGCCGGCCCATCTCATGCATGCATTGGCGCTTCTATTACTCTGACTGATCCTTTAGGTGCAGGCATCTGGAGCAGCAGTAATACTGCTGTAGCTACTGTAGGCACAGGTTCAGGTATTGTTACTGGAGTAGCTCTCGGCAGCGCCAATATTTCCTATACCATTGGTGGTTCATGTGGCTCAGTTTATAAAACGGTAACAGTAAGTGCGCTACCTAATGCATATACACTTTTCTTTGGTTCTGACAGTATCTGTACTGGCGGTACGGGTACGAACATTAACCTGTCCGGTTCACAAATTGGAGTAAGTTACCAATTGTATCGTGGCACTTCAGCATGGGGGTATCCGGTGTTAGGGAGTGGTGCTGCAATTAGCTTTGCATCAACTTATGTTGTTGGAATGTATGACGCGACAGGCATTGATACAGCAAGCGGTTGCATTATAAATTATGGCCCGGTAACATTAACTAGTTATGCTGGTCCCGGCCCCATTACCGGCACTACCGGTATCTGTATTGGTGGTACATCAACTTTATCCAATTCCGTTTCCGGCGGCACATGGTCCAGTAGTAATACTGCGGTGGCCACCATAGGCAGCAGCACCGGCGTAGTAACGGGCATTGCCCCGGGCAGTGCGGTTATCACCTATACTTTATCTACAGGTTGCCATATAGTTGCTACTGTAAATGTATCCAGCTCCATATCAGCCATTGTAGGCTTTCTTAATACTTGTATTGCCCAGCCTGATACTTTAACCGATCCTGCTGCGGGTGGCTACTGGTCCAGCAGCACACCTGCTGTAGCTACCATCGGGGCATCTACAGGTATTGTTACCGGTGTATCAGCCGGTACCACAATTATTACCTATTCCATTGGGGGCACATGCGGTTCAGTAATGGCAACTGTTACGGTTCATCCTTCTCCGGCCCCGATCACTGGTATTAACAGTCGCTGTCTTGGAGCAACTACTACTCTATATGATGTTACTTCAGGCGGTACATGGAGTAGCCTGAATACAGCCGTGGCTACTATCAGTTCCACCGGTTTTGTCACCAGTATTTCGGCAGGTCTTTCAGATATTTATTACACTTTAAGCACAGGATGTAAGGCGCATACGGTAATGACCATAGATGATAACCCGGTAATTACCGGCCCGGATTCTGTTTGTGTGGGTAATTATATAAGGCTTATTACAAGCTCCGGCAATTATTTCAGCAGCAATAATGTAGCTATTGCATCGGTTAGCAATGATACTGTTTTTGGGAGTAATACCGGTACAGTGGCCATTAAAGCTACTAACTGGTCCACATCATGCAGCACCAGCCATGCAGTTACAGTTACCTCCTACTGTTCGGGTACACCCTTGGCTAGTATCACTATTGCCAGCGACTCTGCCGTTTGCGGCGGCACTTTTGTTACTCTTTCACTTCCCGGAGCATCTGTAGGGTGTGGTGTTATTTATCAGTGGCAATCCAGTCCGGATAGCATTACATGGACAAATATTCCGGGGGCTACCCATATACCTTACAACCATTACACTAATGCGCCACTTTATTACAGGTGTAAGGTTACCTGTTATTCAACCGGCTTGTCGGCTTATTCCAATCCTGTGCATGTCGGGGTTATGTATTCAATAACCAGTCATTATACCTTACTTGTGCCCGATTATTACTGCGATGGCCCCGACTACCAGTTAACCACCTGTGGAGTCTCAAGCTCTTTACGAATAGTAAACTTTTTTGGTGATGGTTCCTCTGATACCACAGTTACAGGTACTACTATACTGGTTCACAATTTTCATAATTATGCGGCTCCGGGCACCTATACAGTAAAACAGGTATTATATTATGGTGTTCTTGCGGTCGATTCGGTATCATTTACCTATACCTACAACTATTGCCGCACCCTTCCTGTAAACTTTTATTTTGATGCCAACAACGATTGCAGCTATAATGCCGGAGATGCCCGGTTCCTGATGCCCGTACTTACAGAGGTTGATTCCAATGGCATACCTATCGACACGCTCAGCACTACTGCAGGCTTTTATTACAAGGCTTATGGTTCTCCCGGCACTTATTATACTTTCAGGGTTATTGGCACGCCATCAGGTCTTCATGTTTCCTGCCCTTCTTCAGGTGTTGCTACCGATACTATTCAGACCTACGTCAATAACTACGCTCCTATTTATTTCGGTATCAATTGCGATACTATGACCGCTTTTGATCTGGCTCAAACCCAGCAGATATACTGCGCCCGGCATATGGCCTACGGTACCATTTTCCCTACCAATACCTGGTGCCCCGGAGAGAACACGGTTGTTACCATGACATTCAGCCCTAAATATGTTTTTGGTAGTTCTTACCCGGCCCCTTATTCAGTTGCAGGTAATGTCGTTACCTGGCATGTCAACTCGCTTTCGGTGCATACCTGGCTTCAGCCAATCTGGTTCAATCTTCAATTACCAACCGGGGCGCTATGGCTCACCACCGGCGATACCATACAAACAAGTTATAAAATTACTCCTTATGCCGGTGATGTAGATACAATTAATAATTACACTTTCAGGGTTGACAACGTCATCTCATCCTACGACCCAAATGAAATGGCAGTAACGCCACAAGGAAATATCCTGCCCTGTACTCCGCTGAAGTACGATATTATTTTCCAGAATACCGGTAATGATACCGCACGCAATATAACAGTACTCGATACCCTGTCGAATAGTTTAGATCCACACAGTCTGCGCATATTGTCATCCTCTTCTGTTATGAACACGGCCATTATTTATGACAGCCTGTTTACCGTTGTGAAATTTGATTTCCCGCATATCAACCTGCCCGATAGTTCACATCACAACCAGTGTTATGGCTCACTGAGTTTTACTATCAAAGCAAAATCCGGCTTGACGGATGGCACAACTATTTTCAATCATGCAGGTATTATCTTCGATGATAACCCTGCTGTGCTTACAGATACTGTAGAAAATATAATTGGTATCAATCCTGTTTCCGGGCCATCATCTGTTTGTGTCGATTCGGGCATTATCTTATTGAATGCATTTTCTGGAGGTGTCTGGAGCGCTTCAAATGCTCATGCTACGGTGCTTGCAGGCGCTGTTTCCGGAATTTCGGCAGGCACCGATACTATGTTCTATATGGTGTCCAACAGTTGTACCTCAAGAACTGCAACAAAGGTAATTACCATTAACCCCTTGCCTGATGGAGGTAGCATAACAGGCGCCGCAAGTATTTGTGTGGGTTCTTCAGTTACACTTGCCGATGCTACACCAGGTGGGACGTGGAGTAGTACCAATCCATACATAGCAACTGTTGCAGATGGAGTGGTAGCTGGCTCCGCTCCCGGAACAGCAACTATAATCTATACTGTTATCAATGGCTGCGGTATCGCCACTGCTATAACAACCCTTGATGTTGTGCCAGCCCTGGTACCTGTTGTTTCTATTGCAACCACTCCGGGTATTTACATCATAGTCGGCCTCAGTGATACACTTACTGCAGTAGTAACCGGCAGTGGTGGTTTGTCTTCCTATCAGTGGTATCAAAACGGTACGTTACTTATAGGCGCTACCTCGGCTTCATACATCGTAAACCTGCCTTTTGATGGCGATAATTTTACCTGCACTGTTACTAATTCGGATCCTTGCATTGCAACAGTTACAGGCTCAGTAGTTCTGTTGCTGAATAATGTAGGAGTAGCTACATTGGTGAAAAATCAGGAAATTAAGCTGTCTCCGAATCCAAACAAAGGTAGCTTCACGCTATCCGGCACAATAAATTGTATTTCAGGGCGGAATGAAATATTTCAGATAGAGGTAATGGATGTAGTTGGTCAAGTGATTTACAGAACCACATTGCTGGCCATAAATGGCAAATTCAATGAAAAAATTTCCCTGCCAACTCCGGCTTCCCCTGGGGTCTATCTCGTTAATGTGCACTCAGATAGTAGTTCTCAAATGTTCCGTTGTGTAGTGCAGCAATAAATAATTGATATCTTTTTTATCTCCTATGTTATCGGCATAGGGGATTTTTTATTGGAATTCACTGATGGTTTTGGCAGAAAATGCCGGACTTATTTCATATTTAACGCCAATATGGCAGTATAAAATTAATTTATCGGCCATAATGGCCGATTTATTCCATCGGCACACCATTTGCATTAGTCTATGCAAACCAAAAAACTTAAAAAGTATGTATTACAAGAGAAATTTTGCCGTGCCAAACATCTTTGGCGGAATACTGGAAAACGTGGTTAATAACAATTGGAACCACCTGAATGATGAATTAAAGACTTCGTCTGTACCTGTGAACATTCTGGAAACAGATAAGAGTTACGACCTACATGTTGTAGCTTCCGGACTGAAAAAAGAAGATTTCAAATTGGGTATCGACAAGAATATCCTCAATATTTCCTTCGAGCAGAAAGAAGAAAATAAAGAGCAGGAAGGAAAATGGATACGCAGCGAATACCTTATGAAATCGTTCAAAAGGAGTTTCACACTGAATGAAAAGATTGATGTTTCAGGAATATCAGCTAAGTATGCCGATGGGGTATTGATCGTTTCGCTGCCCAAAAAGGAAGTTGCTGAGCAAACAGCGCAGGAAATACCTGTGAACTAAGATACTTAATAAGCGTGGAAGTGAGTAGCGGAAGTGAGTGTTTGTAAGGTGGTGGGTACAGGATGATAGCAATCCGGGATATATGCCCGGGTTGCTATCTGTTTTTTAGCTTTAAAGTGTTAGTGGAACCGAAATAATATTCAGATCTGCTATTTACAAAAAGTCCATTGTTTCAACCATGGGATTTTTTGTTCAGGATCCCGATAACGGTTTTAACCGTTTACCTAACCCAAATAAACCGTTGAAACGGTTGGAGTCCCGTCATTTTCATTCTTACCCACAGTTGAAACTGTGGGCTATGATTTTGTCAACTATAATAAACGAGATTTGAATCATAATGCCAGATTGAGGCTTAATAGGAAACAGCTAACAGGCAACACAATAATAAAGTACTTTTGGCGTTTAGAAAGATTAGTGATGCCAAAGTTTATAATATTATTTATTTTTGTATTTTTTTCGTTTTGTGGGTTTGATGCCAGTGCACAGTCCTATTTTACTGCACTTGAGGTAGGCTTTGCCGCAGGTGGTTCCCAATATTTCGGCGATCTCAATGAGCATTATGGCTTTAATACCATTGGGCCAGCTGGTGGAATATATGCCCGTGAAAGACTGAACTCCTATATTGCAGTTAAGGTTATAGCCAATTATACACAGGTAGGGTACAGTGATACCTATAATAGCGACCCTTACGCCAAACTCCGTAACCTGAACTTCAGGAGCGATGTAGTGGAGGTAGCTGCTCAGGCTGAATTTAATTTTTTCGCTTTTGTTACAGGGGTTAAAGAACATCGGTATACGCCCTATCTGACCGGAGGTATAGGTGCATTTTATTATGATCCTTACACTACTTATAATGGAAATAAGTATTTTCTCAGGCCATTGGGTACCGAAGGGCAATATGCCGGTTACGCTCCCAGGCGGTACAGTAGCACTAGTCTATGCTTCCCGATAGGAGCCGGTTTTAAATACTGGATAAAAGGCGGCGTAAATCTTACCCTTGAAATAGCAGACAGGCTCACCGTAACTGATTATCTGGATGATGTAAGTAACACCTATGTAGGCGCTGCCAGTTTCGCAAATACTCCGGTAACCAAAGCCTTGCAGGATCGCTCTCCAGGCCAGGTACTAGGTATTCCGGGCAAACAGCGAGGCAATACCAGCAGCTACGACCAATACCTTATGGCAATGCTCAGTATTACCTTCAACTTTACATCTTACAGGTGTCCGAGCTTTATGAAGTTTGATGATGATCTGCGGGTGCGGCAGTAGGGGGAGTCTGAAGTAGTTAGTAGAAAGTCTAAAGTTCAGGCATACCTCTGGAATTTATTTTGGCTGATTTTTTTTGATTGTTTTAAAAAAACTAATTCAGTAATGTCAGTGTTTGTTATAACTTATACAAGCTCAATTAATATATGTAGTTGAAAACACATTCACCAGCTAAGCCCCGGAACAAGGTCCTGGTTTTCACCGGGAGAGTTTTGGGGTTTGTATCGACACATTCACCCATTCCGCATCAAAATTTGCCTTGTATTTACGGTAAAAATTCAGTGCCGGTTCGTTCCATTCCAGTACCTGCCAGGTTATGCCACTAAAGTTTTTTTCCTGTGCTTCTGCTATAAGGGCATCCATAAGCAGTTTTCCAAGGCCATGGCCACGGGCTTTTTCGGTAACCAGTATATCTTCAAGGTACATGCGCTGGCCTTTCCATGTGCTGTACCGAATGTAATAGAGCGCAAAACCGTTGATGACACCATTCTCTTCGGCTACAAATGCCCACCATACCGGGTTAGGTCCGAAACCGCTTTCCCTAAAATGATCCAGTGTTACAGTTACCTCATCGGGTGCGCGCTCGTAAATGGCGAGCTCGAGTACCAGTTCCATTATCCTGGGGCAATCGTTGGGGGTGGCTTTTCTGATAATTATTGCTGATGGCATGTTCTTTAACTTTCTTTATGCAATACTAAATGGTTAGCAACGTTTATCCAAGAGTGGCAAGGTGTAATTTTGCGTTAAAGGAGTAACAGGAGTTGCATTAGCTGCACAAATTGCAATACATTTATCTTAATCTTTAAAAAAACAAAATTACTGCATGAGCACACAAGGCGAAATATTATGGGTGGATGATGAAATAGACTCCCTGAAATCACAGATATTGTTTCTGAAAAACAAAGGTTATGTTGTTACACCTGTTACAAACGGCTATGATGCGCTTGAATTGCTGAAGGATAAAATTGTAGATGTGGTGCTGCTTGATGAGAGTATGCCCGGACTGACTGGGCTTGAAACACTCACAAAGATTAAGGAAATACAACCCCAGCTTCCGGTGGTGATGATCACCAAGAACGAGGCTGAGTATATAATGGAAGATGCCATTGGCGCACAAATAACCGATTACCTGATAAAGCCGGTAAACCCCAACCAGGTGTTGCTGAGCCTGAAAAAAATCATGGATGGCAAGCGGTTGATTTCTGAGAAAACAACCGTTGCTTACCAGCAGGATTTCCGGAACCTGTTTATGGCGCTGAGCAATAATCCCGACCATGAAGAGTGGAAAGAACTGTATAAGAAACTGGTGTACTGGGAGCTGGAAATGGGCAAGAGCGACAGCGAGGAAATGATGGAGATTCTGCAATCGCAGAAACAAGAGGCTAACCAGGAGTTTTTTAAGTACATCTCAAAAAATTATGCCAACTGGATCAAGACCAATGGCACAACCGGCCCGCTGCTGTCGCACAGGGTATTTGAGAAGAAAATAGCGCCTTACCTGAAACAGGGTAAGCCAACCTTCCTGGTGGTAATAGATAATCTGCGGTTGGATCACTGGAAGGCTTTCCAGGGTATCATCACTGAGTCGTTCAGGATAGTTGAAGATGACCTGTTCTATAGTATACTGCCAACGGCAACGCAATATTGCCGCAATGCGATATTTGCAGGAATGCTGCCTATAGATATTGAAGCGCACTTCCCGCTGGAGTGGAAAAACGATGACGAAGAAGGTGGTAAGAACCTGTATGAAAAAGTGTTCCTGGAAAACCAGCTCAAGCACCTGAAGCTGGATAAACTGAAAACTCAGTATATCAAGATCACCAACAACGATGATGCCAAAACAATGGAAGACAATATTCATAATTGCCTCTCCAATGACCTGACGGTAATCGTTTACAACTTTGTAGATATGCTATCGCATGCCCGCACAGAGATGGAAGTGTTGAAGGAATTGGCTGGAGATGAAATCAGCTACCGCTCATTGGCTGTGAGCTGGTTTGAGCACTCACCACTGCATAGAGCTTTGAAAAAGATAGCTGATAAAGGCATTCAAGTAATGATCACCACAGACCATGGCAGTGTAAAGGTGAAAAACCCAAGCAAGTGTGTGGGCGACAGGGCAACTACCACCAACCTTCGCTACAAGCATGGCCGCAACCTGCAGTATGAAGAAAAGGATGTGCTTGCTTTCAGAGACCCGAAATTTGCCGGGCTGCCAAGGCCGAATGTAAGCTCTACCTTCATTTTTGCCAAGACGGATATTTTCCTTTGTTACCCCAACAACTACAATCATTTTGTGAACTATTATAAGAATACCTTCCAGCATGGGGGTATATCGCTTGAGGAGATGATAGTGCCGGTGGTGAGGATGGAGAGTAAGTGACCCCTGAACCCATGAAGGGGAACCATCTATTTGGCGCCTGAGCTATTGAGCGAGCAGTTTAACTCCAATTGGGAATTTAAATTTTTAACGGAAAAGTAATTATTAAAATGATGATCCATCTTTGTGAAAAGATGGGTCATTTTTTTATTTGGGATTTTAGTATATTAGCTACAAAATAAAATCAGGTTATGGATTGGTTTATGCGTGTTTTAGGTACTGAAGACCTGGATCTGAGCGCCACTGATATATATGATGCCTTGAAAAAGGATGGGCTAGATGCTGATATGTATGTGGTAGCGGATGAATTTGACCCTGGCAAATTTGCTGCACTTAATGTATTCAATTGGGATCATGAATATTTGGGGCAGTTAACCCGGAATGCTTGTGCTTCAGATGATGAGCCAGGTTTTGAAGAACTCTGCTCATTGGAGATTATGGTAATGAAAAGTAACCCCGGCGCTACCCGGGATTGGCTGATGGCCTGGTTCTTTAAAACAAAAGTGATCTATAAATTTGAAATGGAACTCCCATTAATATACGCCAAAAACTACCCGATAGTTGAATCGATAATGAAGACTATTAGAAGGCTTACAGTGGGTATTTCGCATATAGATGATGAAGGATTTACCAATGAAAATGGTGACCTTATATTCTGGCAATTGTCAGATAACTCTGATTACGAGCTGACCTGTGCTGTTTTGGAGGATGGTTTAAATTGGCAGAGGTTTACAATGAACACATCCGACCTGCAGTCAAGGCAGGACTTTATAGATGGAAAGGTTCCTGAAAATGCTGTGCGTCATTAAATTTCAATGCCTGACGTTTTCATTAATCATAGTCACTAATTAGGGAAATAATTCTAAATTTGGATAGAATTCAAGGAATAACTGTCGGAAAATACCCAAAATGAGGAACTTATCGGAGGCATTAAAAGTAACAATCTCGGGCTTTTTTGTTGTCCTCCTGCTGATGCTAATTGCATGTGGAAATGGAAATGTGAAAGAGAAGAAATTAATCAAGGTTTCTGATACAGTTAAAGTCGAATTTCCCTACAGAACCATCAATGCTCCGGATAGCAACAGTTATTTAATTGCTTATGAATTTCATACAGGGAATTCTGATGATAGCAGGTATCTTGAGTGCAGCGCGGTTATAAAAAGCATTGACCCAACCAAAGACGATTATAAAACCATATGCAGATCTGTTGTAGCTGATATAATCAAAACAACCGGTACTGATAATATTGCAATATACATTTATGATAATTACGAGGCCTATACTTTAGCTGAATTGAAGTACGGACAACAATTTAAAGTTTTGAATAAAACTGAAACCGACACAGTGGAGCTACACAGAGTAGCCGATTACTATGGTAAAATGCGGGAGAGTGAATCTCAGGATAATCATACACTAAGGTTTTATTCACAGGCTAATAATCGCTTTACTGAAAAAGAGGTATATGAACCGTCAGTATTGGAACGGGATGCAAAGTCATACGCAAATTGACGAAAACGAACTAATATTATACCCTGATTCTAAAACAGGATTTTAAATGCTTTTCGAAGGGAAATTTACAGAAAACGGTTTTGACAACCGTATCACTCAATTATTTGGTATTCAGTATCCCATTATCCAGGCAGGCATGATCTGGAACTCGGGCTGGAGGCTGGCTTCGGCGGTAAGCAATGCCGGCGGACTAGGTATAATAGGGGCAGGGAGTATGTACCCGGATGTGCTATTGGCGCACATTCAGAAATGCAAAGCGGCTACCATCAAGCCTTTTGCAGTGAACTTACCACTATTGTATCCTGATATTGATAAGCATGTAGCGAATATTATTACAGAAAAGGTGCCTATAGTATTCACCTCGGCGGGTAATCCAAAAGTATGGACAGCTAAACTAAAGGAGCATGGCATTAAGGTGGTACATGTGGTATCGAGCGCTAAGTTTGCCATAAAATGCGAGGAAGCCGGATGCGATGCAGTAGTGGCCGAGGGGTTTGAAGCTGGAGGTCATAACGGAAGGGAAGAAACAACTACACTTTGCCTCATACCTGCGGTTAGAGCATCTATTAAAATACCGCTGATTGCCGCCGGAGGTATTGCTACAGGCAGGGCAATGTATGCTATTATGGCATTGGGGGCTGAGGCAGTGCAGATGGGCAGCCGGTTTGTATGTACGCCCGAAGCATCAGGGCATATTCATTTTAAGGAAGCTGTAATTTCAGCCAATGAAGGTGATACCGTGCTTACATTGAAGAAACTGACTCCTGTAAGGTTGATCCGGAACGATTTTTATAAAAGGGTTCAGGAAGCAGAAAACAAGGGTGTGCCCCTTTCTGAAATAGAAAGCCTTTTAGGGCGCGGCAGGGCAAAGCAAGGTATGTTTGAAGGTAACCTGGAAGAAGGCGAACTGGAAATTGGTCAGGTCAGCGCATCTATTAATGAAATAAAACCAGCAGCTGAAATTGTACATGACGTATGGAGGGAATTTCAATTAACTGCTTCGGCTCCGTTCACCTATTAAAATTATTTTAAAAAGCCAACCTCTGCGGTAGTTTGGGGTGTCTTATATAAATAATGGCTGATATTGGCCATAGTACCTCAAATAATATAACCGGCAGTTAATTCCGGTTCTATTATTTTTCGAATAATTTCTATAATTTGGCTGGGAAATTTTAAATAAGAAAATTTTCTGCTGAATTTCAATATATTTGTATTGTATTTTTATTTTTGCCTGATAAAGTGTTTATGAAAAAATTATTACTACTACTCGCCGGAGTATTATTTATTACTTCCGTTACCTATGCGCAGACACCTGCTCCTATTACAGGTTCTGCTTCAGTTTGTCTTGGCAGTGTTACGCCGCTAAGTGATGCTACACCCGGTGGCACCTGGAGCAGCAGCAGCACAGCTGTAGCTTACGTAAATCCGGCTACAGGCCTGGTGTCAGGGATCACCGCGGGCCTGGTAAATATTACTTATACGGTTGGTACTCATTATGTTACAAAAGTGTTCGCAGTATGGGGCATACCAGTTATTACACCCGATACGATTAAAGGCTGTGTAGGGAGCAGCTATTACCTTACTCCAAATCCATCAGGCGGTGGCTGGATCACAAGCGCACCCACTGTGGCTACGGTCAACTATGCCGGAGCTGTTTTGTGCACTGGTACAGGCAATGCAACCATCACATATACTTCTTCTGCCGGTTGTGTTGCTACAGCTACAGTTACGGTTCATCCTATTCCATTGCCCATTACAGGGGTTAATTATGTTTATACAGGTACCACAACCACACTTTCTGATGTGTCATTCGGAGGTGTATGGAGTACCAGCGATGCCTCACTGGCCACAGTTACTTCTTCTGGTATTGTTACAGGTGTTAGTTCTGGCCTGGTACTTATTTCCTACCAGATTCCTTCTTCCGGTTGCGCTTCTACTTACAGGGTCGATGTAAATCCATTGCCTGGTACCACTTCTTTGTATGCCTGGTATCCTTTCTGCGGCGACACAGCTGACCACAGTAATAACGGGCGCGATTTGTTTACTTTTTATACCGGTGTGCCTATTGGTCCGCGACCAACATTAACTGCTGATCGTTTTTTAAATGCCAATAATGCCTATGCTTTCGCGGGGCAAAATGGCATTATGGAATTCAGTACTTTCTTTACAGATCCAGGTGTTCCACCCGATTTTACCTTGTCGTGCTGGATAAACACTAACAATATCGATCAGTCTTCCATAGTTCTTTATAATGGTAATCCAAATACTGATGGTTTTGGGTTTGTGATTAACGATGGTACAGCATTCCCTGGTGGCGCTGGTCATTTTGCTTCTGTATTATTTGGAGGTGTTGGTCAGTTCTTGTCCACTGATTTGAGTACCAGTGTTGGTCCATGGTTCCCATGGCATAATCTCGTTTTGGTTAAAAACGGAGGCAGTTACCATTTTTATGTAGATGATGCACCTGGTTTATTCTTTATTGCTACTTATAATCCACTTTCAGTAGGCTCTGTTTTTGCTTTAGGTGGCAATGCTTCAATAGCGGCTCCTGGCAACGCGCTTGGTAGCCTTGGTTTTAACGGCGACATTGATGATGTAGCATACATCACCAGGCAGCTTTCAGCAGTTGAAAGGTCCTCCATATACAATTTCAATCCTGATGCAAAGCAGTTTACCTTTGGTAACGATACTACCATATGCTCTGATAATATCAGGCTGGCTCCCCGACCTCAAACAGTAGGTGGAGAATATACCTGGAAAAATTACGTTACGGGTTTAGGTTATGTGGTAGTTGATACAGCCGATACTGCTGTAGTTTTTTATCCGCTTTCTGGCATTATGGGTAATTTTTATGCGCTTACCGTTTCTAAACCTTATGGATGTTCCGCTTCAGATACTCTTCGTGTTTTCAAAAGTCCTATTCCGGTTAATCTGGGTTTGCCATACAGGAATTTTTGTATGGGCGATACCATTACCCTTACCAGCCATAATCCTGGGTCTACATTCACCTGGAGTACCGGTGATACTTCTCATTCTATTCAGGTTACTACTACGGGCACCTATTATGTAACTGTGGATAGTATTATCCATCTTGGGGCAGGCGACAGCGCAGTATGTGTAGGCCGCGATACCGTTTTCCTGCATGCTTCCACCGTACCTATTATAACTATGCCTCATTCAGTGATCAATTGTGCCGGTAACCCTGCAGTGGTATATACTCACTCTGATCCTGGATATACCTATCTGTGGAGCAATGGTTATGTGGGTGATAGTTCTTTCCTGGCCAGTTCCGGAACTTATTGGGTTCAGGTAATTGATAGTGGTTGCAAAAGATCCGACACCGGCAATGCTGTTATTATCAACGAAGCGGTAACCTTGTTGAGTAAGGATCAGGCAGTTTGCTATAGCGAAGCAGTACAGGCTATAGCTACAAACAATCCAGCCGTTACTTATCAGTGGACTCCAACCGCTGGCATGTTGACTTCCAATCTGCCTTCTGTAACCATTCATCCTGATACATCTGCGGAATACTATCTTAGGATAAGCTTTCCGGGTTGCCCTGATATTGTTGACTCTTTCCATGTGGATGTACAGCCCATACCTATTGTAAGTATCGGAGGTAATAAGGATTTATGCCAGGGAGATACACTCCATATTACGGCAACAACCAAGCCAGGATGGTATAGCCACTATAATTACATCTGGACGCCTGCAAGTTCAAAGCTGGATACTGTTGACGGCTCTACAGTAGTATATACAGCCAATACAATTAATGATTCAGTGATATTAATTGTTAAGGTTTATCCGCCTGTATACCTTACCAATCCAGGCGATTCTTTCTGTTATGCAATGGATTCTGCGGCTATATTTGTACATCCTAGCCATTTTGTTTCTTATGATTCTAACTTCGCTATTTGCCCCGGCGATTCTATACAGTTTATGCCTTTAGATACAAGTACTGTTCCGGGAATGGGCATTGCTGCATACCACTGGACGCCGGGTGTATACCTTACTGATTCATTTGGCAATCAACCATGGGTGCATCCTATTACGTCGCTTTATTACCGCTTGATCGCTACAAGTATTTATGGTTGCAGGGATACACAAACAGTAAAAATTAAGGTTTTCCCAGCTGCTATATTGAATATTGATAATGGAGACTCTGTGATTTTGTCTCCTGGTCAGCCCTACCATATTCAGCCACAGACCAATTGCGAAACCTTTTTGTGGTACCCACCGCTTGGTATGGATAATATTAAAGCATCTGACCCTACTGTCACTCCTATGACCAGTACAACCTATACTGTTGCGGCAGCCACACCTGACGGATGTGTTGTTTTTGATTCTTTCAGGGTGCATGTAGATATGGGAAATCTGGTAGCTATGCCAAATGCATTTACACCTGAAGCTTCTGTAAACAGTATATTCAAAATCATTAACCGTGGCGCAGTTGGCCTTAATTATTTCCGCATTTTCGACCGCTGGGGAAATAAGGTATTTGAGACTACTAACATCAACTCTGGTTGGGATGGCATGTATAATGGTAAGCCTCAGCCTTATGGTGTTTATGTTTATGACCTGGAAGCAGTTACCAGCACAGGCCAGCTATATCACCGGGAGGGAAATGTAACGTTGATAAGATAAATTGCAGAAAATATCCAATAATAAAAAACCGGCCTAGTCCGGTTTTTTATTATTAATGACAGGCTCTAAATGGCATATTTAACTTTTGCCTGATTACTTATCATATACCTTTGACGGGAAGTTTATTTTCTCTTTTTTCATTGAAGCATGCGCAGTTTAAAACAAGAAAGCATATCGGTATTTGATATTTTTAAGATCGGCATTGGTCCCAGCAGTTCTCATACGCTTGGCCCGTGGCGTGCAGCTTTACGTTTTTTAGATACACTAAAAATTTCAGGGCTGGAAAATGTCGACAATGTGAAGGTGCTGTTATATGGTTCACTTGCAAAAACAGGTATCGGTCATGGCACTAATGTAGCTGTTGTGCTGGGCCTGTGTGGCGAAGACCCTGTTACCTTTGATGTTAATGAAGTTACCCCCCGCATTACTCAGATTTCTGAAAGTAAAAAGATGTTGCTGGGCGGCTCTGCCGATGTGGCTTTTGATCCGGATGATGACATTATTTTCCTCTACGATGAAAGTCTGCCGTATCATCCCAATGCACTTACCTTTTTATGTTCCCTGCGCAATGGAGATAAGATTGCTGAAACCTGGTATTCAATAGGAGGTGGCTTTGTTGTTAAGGAAGGGGAGGAGGATGCGGCCGGCAATCATGTTCAGTTGCCTTACCCAATCGAAAAGGCAAACTACCTGCTGGCAGCTTGCGAGCAGACTGGTATGGATATATCGGACCTTGTAATGGAGAATGAAAAAACATGGCGTGATGAGGCTGCTGTGAAAGAAGGAGTTTGGAAGATCTGGGAAACCATGCGTGATTGTATTTTCAGAGGTTGTCATATTGGTGGTGTGTTGCCCGGTGGACTTGGTGTTACCCGCAGGGCTTTCGAACTCAATAAATCATTGACCTCCGGAAAATCTTACCGCGATTTCAATGAATGGCTGTATGTAATTATGAGTAGTGGCCAGTCTTTTAAATCTACGCTTGATTGGGTAAGTTGTTTTGCCCTTGCGGTAAATGAAGAGAATGCCTCCTTCAGCCGGGTGGTAACAGCGCCAACCAATGGCGCTGCTGGTGTGGTTCCGGCAGTATTGCTTTATTTTATTGCTTTTTGCCAGGGTAATGACAGAGACAGGATCATACGTTTTCTGCTTACCGCATCTGAGATAGGAAGTATTTTTAAAAAGGGAGCTACACTCTCAGCAGCTATGGGTGGTTGTCAAGCCGAAATAGGCGTATCATCCTCTATGGCCGCGGCCGCGCTTACAGAAGCAATGGGTGGCACTCCGCAGCAATGCCTTATGGCCGCCGAGATTGCCATGGAGCATCACCTGGGCCTTACCTGCGACCCAATAGGTGGCCTGGTACAGGTGCCTTGCATAGAACGCAATACTATGGGCGCAATAAAGGCCATAACAGCCAGTCAGCTTGCATTGCAGAGTAATCCCGAAAAAGCCCGCGTTTCGCTGGATGATGTGGTGAATACCATGTGGGAGACAGCCCAGGATATGGACCACAAATACAAGGAAACCGCCGAAGGAGGCCTTGCCTTGCAGTTGCCTATCAGCTTACCTGAATGCTGATGCAAAAAGAATTGCAGTATTAAAAGCAGGAAATCTTTAATTTTTCTTTAAGGCAATGGAAGTTGATACAACTGTGTTTACCATACTGTTATAGGGAAGATATCGCCATTGATAATGCCTGTTTTCTCACTCACTCCAAGGGTCTCAGATATGTACCGTAAAAATACCTTTCAAAATACCGTATTTTCCCCATTGTCTCATTGAGAAATGTTTGCAATCTTTACATGACTTAATCAAACAAACATGGATACCAATATTAAACTTACCGGTCCTAGACTGACAATTCGCGAAATCGAGATTCTTGATTTCATTGCCAAGGGTCTGAGCTCCAAAGAAATTGCCGCACGGCTGTTTATCAGTGCAAATACTGTGGCCAACCACCGCAGGAATATGCTCCGCAAAAGGGGGGCCAGAAGCAGCGCTGAACTGGTTGGTAATAGTGCTTATCAAGCTGCCGTCTGAAGTTGTATTTTTTATCTTCAGAAGAAATTAAGTGTTGAGAAACTAATCAAATCACTCTGGATTTTGGAATAGAATATCATTTCATTAAGCGGTTCTCGTGCTGCAACAGCTAATATATTTATTTAGGCGAGAATTAAAATAGTCATAAATGACTATTTTATGGATAAGCCATTTTGCAGATTTTTACAACATAAATATCGGGAAGCCGAAAACGATTTCAAGAGTAGGCGCAAAGCACAGGGTATGAAAAAAATTGCTTTATTAATCAGTTTATTACTGCTTCAGGTATCTGTTTCTTTTGCACAGCAGCCCACTGCTACAGATAGTGCGGAAACTGTTTATGCATCTGTAAAAATGTTGCTGAATGCCAATGATACCCTGAATAATGACCTTGCCTCCTGTTATGATGCCGATACTGCTTTGGCAAATATTAAAGCAGGATCTGACACTGCACAACTTAAAGCAACTGCCGATAAAGCCCACAAGAAGGTAAAAATGGACAGCGCTTCCATTAAGCAATGGACCAGCCTGATACATGCCTTATCTAAGGTAAAACCTTATCAGCCAAGCCCGTGTAGTGGTTGGATAGTCTTTGGTTGCATTTTAGCTGGATTTATTTTCATGATTTTGATATGGTTTATTTTATATAAAGCTGGTTTTAAATTGTCAGATGCCCTTTCTGAAAATAGTATTGAAAAGATTACAATAAGGAATAGGCAGTACTCCGGTGAAAACATTAATAGCATATTGGCATTGATTTTTAAGTCTGGCGCAGGCACTGTGTCTAACCCGACAGTGGCTCAGGATAGCCCTCCGTCCAGTCCTCCGTCTAGTCCTCCAGCAAGTCCTCCGGACAGTCCGCCATCCAGCCCGCCGGCTAGCCCACCCGAAGGCGCAGTTGACATTCCGCCATCTGGTGAGTCTTCATCGGATTTAACGAATACTACAATGAGTAGTTTTAATCCGGCCATATTCTCAAATATCGCCTCTCTGTTGCCGCCTACCATTGAGGTATCTGATTTGGAAATGTACAAGCAGAACACCCAGATTGCGCAGGCATCACCGCCAGCCATTAGCCAGCAAGTATACCGCCCCAGCAGCAGCAGGCTCATTGCCTTCATGACCAGTATGTTCACATTGGTAATAGGTATGGCCATGTGTTGCTTTTTTATCTACCAGTATATGTACACAGGCTCAGCTCCCGATATGTCGGCATTAACCACCATGCTCATTACCCTTGGAATAGGTGTTACACCATATGCCTTTAATAAGGTGGCTGGAGCATTAAAAGGTTACAATTCCGATTCAAAAAGCAGTTAAAATTACCATTTATGTCAGGATTACCGATTTTAGACCTCGTACTTGGATTGATATTCATCTATTTTCTGCTGAGCATTATATGCAGCAGTGCGGTGGAGATTGTTCAGTCCGCGGGTGGTTTCAGGGCTAAGCAACTGGAGAAATGGATACGGCAGATTTTCAATAAGCCAGCCTTGAACGCTGATGGTAAGTTTTATGATACAAATGGCAATACCTACTCTGAAGATCAGTTCGGAAATCTGGTTGACGTAAACGGGAAAATAAGTAAAAGAGATAATCTGGTTACCCTGGGTGGAGCTATATTGGACCACAGTGCTACTACAGCGCTCTCAAAAGCTGGAAAAACCGGTACCTATATTGATGCAACAAACTTCGTTACCGCGCTTCTGGATAAGATATCCATTAAGAAATCGGGTCACGAATCACCCCTTTCTACTCAGCTCGATGTACCGGCCTCAATAGAAGATTATATCAATAAATTAAAAACAACAGTTTCATTGACTCCCGATCTGCAAAGAACACTTATTGGCTTTGCCAATGCAGCTAAAAGCTCTGCGACCCCTGATATTAGTCAATTGGAAGCCTTCGGAAAAAAAATCGAAGACTGGTATGATACCTCCAATCAACGACTTACCGGCACATTTAAAAGGAAGGTTGCAACACCACTTACTATTTTATTTGCCCTGATACTCACCCTGGCCGGCAATATTGATAGTGTGGCCATCTCTAAGTATTTATATACCAATAAAGAGGTGAGTAAGCAAATAGCAGATAAGGCAGTAGCAGTTATTCCTTCATTTAAAGATACAGCCAGTAAACCACTTTCTGATACAGCTGCAGCCAATAATATTAAGCGAGGCGTCGAAAGCCTTAATTCTGTGATATCAGCCGGTTTCCCTATCGGCTGGGGAAAAGATTTCAGTTTCAAGATGTTTACCAGCAGTTTTTCAGATCATATACTTGGTTGGCTTGCTACCATATTTGCAATAATGATGGGAGCGCCATTCTGGTTCGATATGTTTAATAAAATAGCCAACCTGAGGGGTAGTGGGGCAAAGCCGACAACTGCGGAGACGGAGCAGAAGAAGACTAGTTAATAAAGTATATTAATAAAAAACGGGATGCCGAAAACGGATTTAGAGTAGGCGAAAAATAATATAATAATATGAATAGGTTAGTTTTATTTTTCCTGATTATGATTACTTCATTTAGTGCATACGCAAAATTAGATACATATAATGAAATTAATATTTGCGTTGGACGTGATACTACATTAATAGTGCCTAAAACAGGCGGTAAATGGAGTAGTATTAATTCAAGCATAGCTACTCTGGGAACAGCCACTGGTACCGTGCATGGTACCAGCAAAGGGTCAATAAATATTACCTATATATATGGTAAAAAACCGATTGATACTGTTGTTTTTGAAATTACCATTAATTCTATGCCAGAAATAAAGGGTACTAGTTTAAGTATTTGCACTGGCACTACAATAACATTAAATGGGACTCCGGCTAAATGCGAATGGTCAAGTGAAAACCAATCAGTAGGTACCATTGAGAAATTTACAGGTGTATTTAATCCTATAAAGGACGGGCAAACAATTGTTACATATGCTAATAGAGGGTGTAGTGTTGCTGTCACGGTAACTGTTAATACAACTCCGAAAATTACAAATAAGGATTGGAAACATAGGGAGTGTATAGGTGCAAAAACTCAATTACTTACTGATCTGGAGGGTGGCACTTGGACTAGCAATAATAGTAATCTCATTATTGGCTCTGCATCAGGCATTGACTCAGGCGTTAAAGTAGGAACATCAATTATAATATATACAGCTAAGAATAACTGCACACTCTCTGATACTATTACAGTTAATGCAAACCCACCAGCTATTGCTAGCCCAAATGGTTTAAAAGTATGGGTAGGTAAGGGTACATTACAATTGTATGATACTCCTGTAGATGGTAATAAATGGTCAAGTAATAATATTTATGCGGCTAAAATTGATGAGATTAAGGGTACTGTTGATGGCATGCAAGTAGGCTCATCCAACGGTACAGCAATTATATCATATACAAATATTAATAGTTGCTTTGTTACAACAACAGTGACGGTAATTCCTAAAGCAGATCCAGGTGGATTTAGCTTGGTAGGCTCATTATATTCTAGTTTGCCATATATTGTAGATGATAATCCGGCTGGTTTTACCCAGACATTTTTAAGAGCTAATTTTAACAGGGCTGAAAATAGTCATACTGACCCAATCCATTTTTTCCATAGTTTTTTCCTTGAAGGATACTTTTCATCTAATGCGGGGTCATTACATACATACACTCAGGATACAGCAAAAACCAATATAGTTAGCTATGTCAATAAGTTGGATTTATATCAATATGCCAGCGTAAAGCTCAATTTACATGAGAATCTATTGTATATACATTCTACTAAACCAATTGTACCAAAGTCTAATTGGAAAACTGCGGTTTATTTTGATTTGATGGAGTCATTTCTTCGGACAACTATAAATGATTCTATTAAAAATTTGACACCGTGTATTACTAGTTGGTTGGTTGGTGGTAATCTCACATTGCAATTTTATAATAATACTGGAGATCCAGCTAAATTGCCAATGTCTGCAAGAATTTCTGGTGAAGCTTTATGGATAAATCCTATGACCAATTCGGTGAACCCAGATCTTAATTTTCAGTATGCTAACAGGAATGATGCTCCAAGTCCAACAAATCCATTAAATAATAAGAAAAGTCTTACAGTTAATCCATATCCTTACTTTAACATTGATGCGCAAGTACAATTTCAAATAAGTCACCAGGCAGACAATTCAAGTACTTCATCAACAACTCCTACACCATCTAAACCACCTAAAAATTATCTTTTCCTGCATATGGGTTATATTTCTAATTTTGCTGGTTCAACTTCTCAGAATAAATTTTATAATAGTTATTTGACTGCGCAAATAGGAGTAGAAATAGATATAACGGCATCTATAAGTAATTATGTTAATACGCATTAAGGAACACATTTCTCATGAAAAAAATGGTG
>CAIVEH010000240.1 GCA_903904855.1 uncultured Bacteroidota bacterium
CGTAAAAAAGAAAAATAACTTCGCAATATGGTGTACTTTATTTAATCAACATCACTAAGTTCCTTACCGGCATAAACAACTTTACTTATTTTCCGGTAGATTTTTGTGGGCTCGCCAGCATACACAGGCCGAAAATAGGGAGCGCCCGCTTTTTGGGCCAATGCAGCGAGGACATTGATATTATTGTAGCTGGAGATTATTTTGCGCTGGTTACCGGACAGCAGTTGCCTGCTATAGATGCCAGGGATGGCTTTGCGATGCTGAAAAGATCCCCGGTAATAAAAGAGTTTACGGCAATGAATACCTGTGACAGGGCAAATAAAATACCAGTTGCTGCCACTGTTGACCTGAAGCGGTTTTGCGATGATATTTACCCTGTAGTCTCTGTTTTGCCCGTTACTTATTTGTGAGATGGTTATAAAGGGCTGCGGGTGGCTTATATCGACCCCGATCGTAATCTGGCCATTATCGTGGCCAGTAAGGGCTAATGAAACGGACCATTGTGTTTGGACACCGCGCTGTTGTGCGCCGACTTTCATGAGATCGTAAATTGATATTGCGGGGAGATCGTCGTAGATAATCATGCTGTTTGGTATTTGGAATTTGGAAATGCCTCTTCGGCAATTTTAGGATTACAATGGCAATATATTATTTCATATTATATTTATAAATGCTCATTTTCGTTTGCCTAAATTGGCGGGAATGTTTTGGGTGGTGGTATTCAATTCAGCTATTTCTCATTATTCAGCAGAGCAGGCACGCGGGCACTGCCCCTACAGTAAATCTGGTCAAGTTCTTCGAGGAATCCTCTGTGCAGGCTTCAGGAATTGCCTGAATGGAGGTGGGGAGGGAGACAAGCATACATATACTATTCATAAATGTTTATTTTCGTTTGCCTAAATTGGCGGGAATGTTTTTGGGGGTGGTATGCCATTCAGCTGTTTCTCATTATTCAGCAGGGCAGGCAGGCAGGCACCGCCCCTACAGTAAATCTGGTCAGGCTCTTCGAGGAATCCTCAGGGCTGGCTTCAGGAATTGCCTGAATAGAGTCAGGGAGGGAGACAAGCATACATATACTATTCATAAATGCTCATTTTCGTTTGCCTAGATTAGCGGGAATGTTTTGGGTGGTGGTATGCCATTCAGCTGTTTCTCATTATTCAGCATGGCAGGCACGCGGGCACTGCCCCTACAGTAAATCTGGTCAGGCTCTTCGAGGAATCCTCAGGGCAGGCTTCAGGAATTGCATGAATAGATTCAGGGAGAGAGGGGATGGTGATGGTGGGGGTTGAGGACTGTTGGTGATTATCGTTGGTGGTGTCGGTAGCGTTGGTTTTGCTCGTAGCGGCCATAGCTTTATAGAGAGCGGTAATAACTCTTGCCTTCTGGCCTACCGGGATGGCTTCTATATCGTTGGATAATATAAGCATATGGCGATGCACTATTTCATTAAGCAGCGCCGGGATTTCGGTTGTGGCAAGGGCGGCCTGGGTGTTGGTGTTACAGATGACCTGGCTGAGGGTTTTGAAATAGCTGTGGTAGGCGGGGTAATAATCCCTGAAACCATAATTGAAACTCTTTGAATTCAGGTCTTTCAGATAGTCATTTACGATGCGGTACAGAAACTGCTTCTGCGAGGGAGTGAGCGACTGGCCATTGATATAGTTCTCGAACTCTTCGACAAATGAGAAGAATGTGCTGCCGTGTTCTGTCATTTTTTCGTCGATGGTTTTGAAAATTCTGAGCGGAACCTCTGGTTGTGGGAATGCCTGGCTCCCGAGGTTTTCGAGGTATAAATTCAGGGCATGGCGATTGAAGTTGCTGTTGCGGGTGGAGATGTAGCTGTTGAGCATTGCTGTTGTTTCCATATAAGCGTTGATTTTTACCTCAAAGGTGGTAACGACTTTTGAATTTTACGGAACAAAAATCTATGATAGAGCGTATTCGGGCTATCATATGCCCTATTGAGGCTATCATGTAAATTTCTTTCCGCTATGGGCGCGGGTTTGAGGGTGATTTTGCCTTATTAACGGGCAACTTGTGTATATGTGTTTGTTTTGTAATGGATGAAGGGGTGGTATTATAGATATTTTCCAATTGACTAATGACTCAATTACTGATTGGCTCAATGGCTCAATTGAGGTAAGATGGGAACCCCGTTTGGCAATGCTGCTATATGTTATTTGGTTCAATTATGCCCGGAAATAAATGGCTCGGCTGTGTTTCAGGCAAGGGCTTTGTACAGCGAAATTTATAACAATCTTACTATATTCAATGATGATAGCTGTATGGATGCAGACACTAAGTATATTGCTGCGAGGCATAATCCAAATCCAAGTATAAAACCGGCTAAAAGCGACGTGCAAAAATACAGTTTGATGCCAAACCCAAATAATGGGAATATCATTTTACGGCAATTAATACCTGATTAAAATCCTGTGATAGCACAAATCTGGAACGCTTCGGGAATGAATATATTTAAAGATAAACTTCTATTTACTAATTGTATGGATCAACTACATTTGATTAATGCCATACCTGGATTGTATATATTACAATTAACAGATGGTAATGGTAAGGTCTTTAACCTTAAATTTGTAATAGAATGATCAAAAAAAATCTTACTGGCTCTCTCAAATGGAGAGAGCCAGTTAAATACGTTATGATAATATTGTTTCTCTGTACTGGCCTCAAATTAAATGCCCAGAGAAACATAATTGTTACACTCGCTGGTAATGGCACACCTGCCTATTGTTGTGATGGTGGGCCAGCAACTAATGCAGAAATAAACAATACTAACCAATTATACCTTGATAGGTTTGGGAACTTATATTTTACCGATGATGATAATAACAGAATTCGAAAAATTGAAATCTCAACTGGTATTATTTCAACCGTTGCTGGCACTGGAATCGGCGGCTATAATGGTGATAATATACAAGCTACTAATGCTCAGATATGGATACCTATTTCTATCTGCACAGACTCAACAGGTAATGTATATTTTGGTGATGGTGAAAATAGGCGGATAAGGAAAATAACTGTTGCTACTGGAATTATAACTACTATAGCTGGAGTAGGCGCTCCAGGTAATTTTGGTGATGGCGGCCTAGCTACGAATGCAGCAATAAATAATCCGGAAGGTCTATACATTGATAAAAATGAGAATATTTATATTGCAGATGCTAATAATAATAATGTACGCAGAATTGCACCCAATGGTATTATTACTACAATTGCAGGGAGTGGTTCTGCCGGTTATTCAGGCGATGGTGGGGCTGCAACTCAAGCTCAATTAAATACGCCATTCAAAGCAATTACAGATAATAATGGCAATATTATAATTTCGGATGGTAATAATAATGTAATACGGGAAATCGGGATTGAAACAGGAACTATTACTACCATAGCCGGTAATGGAACCCCAGGTTATTATGGAGATGGTGGCTTGGCAACCAATGCATTATTAGATGAACCAGCAGGAATCTATATAGACAAACAAAACAACATATTCTTTGCTGAATACGGAAGCGGAACAATAAGAAGAATAGACGGAATAACAAAAATAATAACTACAGTAGCCGGGTGTGGTATTGCTGGCTATGCAGGTGATGGGGGCCCGGCCGACAGCGCTAAACTAATACCAGAGGATTTGACAATAGACCAATACGGGGTTATGTATATAGCTGATTATGAAAATAACAGGATAAGGATGGTATATAACCCGACACTTGGAATCTCAAACATTAAATCTGAAAAGAAAATAAATATGTATCCGGATCCAGCACAAAATGAAATCACAATAGAAAATGCCGGAAATTGTGATGTGAGGATTTATAATTTATTGGGATTGGAAGTGTCGTCCTTCGACAGGCTCAGGATGACACATGAGACTATTGATATTCACGGTTTGATACCGGGGGTTTATGTGGTGCGGATTATGGATGAAAATGGGGAGGTGTGGAATTGCAGGGTGTTGAAGGAGTAGATGTCTGAACCTTGATTAGTGGGATTAAAGGATTTTCATGAATGTGATTTGATTAACGGCGATTACCCAGCAAGTGCAAAGGATGGCTTGGCTAAGGGGAGACATTGCCTGGGATGGGTGGAGGATTTCAGGGTTGTGAAGGAGTAGGTGTCTGAACCTTGATTAGTGGGATTATAGGATTTTCATGAAAGCGCTTTGATTATCGGCAAATCCCCGGCAGGTGCAAAGGCTGGATTGGCTAATGGGAGACATTGCCTGGGATGGAAGTTATTGGTGAGGAACACCAACAACGGCGGAAAAAGGGTTCAATGACTAATTTACTCTATAAAACCATTGTAATTTTTGGGTATCTTTTATTCTAGGGACCAAAGTATGGACCATGGGGATTTCGAAGACAGCTCGCCATCCTGAAGGCAGTGTTACAAACCTTGTATAACCCTCCACGTCATGAACTGTAGTGTCTTTAAAGTGTTTTTTCAAATAACCAAAACTATCGCCAACTCGCACTCCATCTGTAATAAAATTCTTATCATCACAAGTAATAAAAAATACTATACCTTCTTTTGTTCTACTAAACACAAATTCGATATCATTAATTGTAGTAAAGAATCCAGTATCAAAATTTGAAGGGCTTGTCATAATTGCGTACCTAAATGAATCAATTTTACCAAGGTATTTTCGCCCTACTTTTAAAGGAAATTTTTGAGCATTAGCTGAAAAGCTGAGAATTATCAAAAATACTATTAAAAATATGTTTGATTTTTGGCTTTTCAAATTTCCATATACCTTCATTTGTTGAATTTTGTTTTTTAATTTCATTTCTGGTCTGGGAATTTGACAAGTGGTATTACTCTTAAATTATCAGCTTACTGCTGTATTGAAAATGCCAAAAGCGTCAAAGAGGTTTTTGATTTTAATTCTGTTGCGAAGGGAACATATTACATCAGTGTATATTCTGACGGTAATACTTATAAAGATAAGATGGTGGTTTGGTAGGATCAACTCTATTTTTTGTCTGCAAAACAACAATTTTATTTTTCTTCCCCCAACTTTTCAACTTGATCCCCCCTTTGATTAACACTGATCACTTTCCTGCAACAAAAAAGCCGCAACTTTCGCTGCAGCTTTAAGCTCTCCCTTCTGGGTCTCACCTTTATATCATGAAGCAAGCTGTAACACCTGATTTTATTAGTATTGCAAAGAACTATGAGGTAAAGAAAAATCGAAGATTCACAATAGATTCACTAATAATTATACAGTTGTAATAGTAGGACTATTACAATTGTGGTGCAAGTTAAATAAAACGTTTGACTCACAATAATAAAACCTACTAATTGGAACTGATGAAATCAAATTAAAAATTATACAGTTATAAGACCTAACTTATTAGTCTTTTTATATAATGTTATCACATTTATGTTAATTAAATACCGAAATAGATATTCGGTTGAGGTATGGTGGTTGAGGCTAAATTACTTATTCCTTTTGTCATAACCTCTTGGTCAGTATAATATTTTTTCGGATATTTTACTATTATATCGGCATAATCGAGTTTCGTGATACTTGTTGTTTCTTCAAAAATTTCTCCAAGCATGTCATTTAATATAGCTATCGAGTATTGAGCATCCTTCCCACTTTTTACAGCAATTGAATGTACCATAAAAAGTGTAGAAGGTAAAACAACTCTTTTTGTAAAAGCTAAGTATATTAAGGTAGCTGCTGATCCAATCATTGAGGGATTATAAACCGTTAGCTTGTCATTGAAATTATTATTTTTTATTTTGTAATAAAAGGCAATAGCAGGTATCACCTCTCCACCACTTGAGGATAATATTAAATTAATATCGATCCCCCCTTTCTTAATATTCTCCTGGATGACATCGAAAAGTAGATTTACCGAATCTTCCGAAACTCTCCCCGAAAAGTAAATGTTCATTATACTCATAATGCAAAAGTAGAGAAATGTTAACTGCCTGTTTCAAATTATTTCAACATAAAAACAAACACAATTTTTTATAAAAAACCAGCCCCAAAAATAGGTTTTTACACTTAAGAGTTGTAATTTTAATTCCTAAGAAATAAGTAGAAACAAAATGAACGTAAAATATATTAGGTGGAGTACGGTACAGCAATCAGGTGCTAGACAGTTATTAGACAATGGCAATTATGATCTGGTATTACAAGAACAAATAAGCGGGTCAATAGCTTTTGCTAAACGTCCCAAAGGCTCAGAATTGATAAAGCTGATAAATGCTGGTAAGGTAACCGATTTATATGTTGAGGAATTTTCTCGCCTGGGTAGGAACTCTTTTGACACTCTCACCACACTTAACTTATGTGAGGAAAAAGGCATTACCGTTCATATTCAAAATATGCAGTTATCAAGTATGGTAAATGGTAAGCCGAACCCACTTTTCAAGATGTTCAGTCATATTGTGTCAGTTATTGCGGAACAAGAAAAGGAACTTATTAAAGAACGTACAGAGATGGGTAAAATAGCTGCAAGAAACAGAGGTGTTGTGTTTGGTAGAAAAGTAGGTAGCAATGAACGTAAAGTGGACTTCTTGAATAAAAAAACTAATAAAGATATACTTGATCTCTTAAACGCTGAACAGTTTACCGTTCGAAAGATAGCTGAACTCACTAAAGCATCCTCAGCCACGGTCATTAAGGTTAAAAGAATCGCTCAGGAAACCAAACAATTGGTGGTTGCCGAAAAAAAAGAACGTTGATTCACGAAAAGGTCAAATTTTCTGGCTTTTTTCACCACCAAAATTTTCCAAATTTTTTAAAGAGTTACTTATTCCCCAGAAAAACAGGTTGGTTCTGTAGTACGAATTGAGGTAGTTCAAATTGGAGAAGTTCGAATTGAATTAGGGATGTGATACCCTAAATGACCCCTTTCCGTATTCACTCCCTGGTAGTGGGATACCCCCAGTGCCAGTGGCGGTATGGCTTTAAAGAAATTCTCCAAAAGACACTATTTATTAAAACACCAATGCACATTGGCGATTTAATAATAAGATAGTAGTGGAAATTAAAATTATATACTATGCAGATAGTAACGAGAATTCAAAAAGACGAACTTAATAAAATGATTGCCGATGTGGATTACCCAGGTAAAGTCATATACGCCATGGCATCAACACCATCACCGCACCGCAAAACTATCTTTCAAATCACAGACCAACAATTGAGAATATTGGTTCGGTGTATGGCTAATGCTATGGATGAGAAGAACCCATCGAAAGGGATGCTTGGCATGTATTTGGCTAACACCAAAGGGCGGTAAAACTATAACTTATATTAATAACCAACCAAATCATTGAAATAGAGTCAATTTCTTTTGGTTCAAATTTGGTTGTTAGATACGCCCTGGATAATGATTTAAGGATTGTTTTTTTGTTAACTAAGGTGGCGAGATTTCACGGTGGTTTAGTTATTAATATCACAGGTATTTGAACCGAAACCACACTTATTTCTTACGTTTTTCTGTTCAGTGTTGGAACATATAATTGGTTTTTCTGAGTAAATGTCCCCGCTTACAAATCCATACCTGCACCGTTGAACTTTAACCATGATTTACGCTCACGGTAATCTGGTAGAATCTTGTCCACCACATTCCAGAATGCTTCTGAATGGTTCTCATGTATAAGGTGCGCCATCTCATGAACAATGATGTAATCAATTACAGTAAGCGGTGCCATCAGGCATTTCCAATGAAAGTTAAGGTCACCTTTTCGGCTACATGATGCCCAGCGGTTGTGTAGCTCCATAACCCTGATCGTACCAGGTGTTACACCCATCTGACCTTTATAGTATTCCACTCGGCTGGTTATCCTGGGTAGTGCTTTCTCCCGATAAAAGGTTTTGAACACTTCCTGAGCTTCGTCCTTCAGGGTATTCATTAGGTAAAAGTGTCCATCCTTCAGTTTTAAGGGTACATCCTGATCTTTTACCAGTTGTAGCCTGTAGTTCCTACCCAGGTATAAAAAACTCTCACCATTGGCTATCTCCCGTTGTGTACGTGTGGCATTGAGTTCTACGTGTTCTGCAAGGTGTTTATATATCTGGTAGCTCTTTTGGGTTACGATGGTTTCTATTTCAGTGTCGGTATTATGCTCAGGTGCCAATACCGATACCGTACCATCACGCTCTATGTAGATACTTAATGTTTTACGTTTACTCCGCTTTATTGTATATGCTGGTAACTTGCTACTCATGCTTCCCACCTATTATCTGATTATGTCTCTTTTTCGCTAATGCCATTATATCGGTGCAAATCTGGTCTGATGCTGTTATAAGCTCTCGGATGCCGCTGAATAGGATAGTGTCGCTCATTTCACCCTTTATCTTTTCAATTTCGTGTTCTTTATCCCAGAAGTTGATGATACCAATATTCGATTCCAGCTTTTCTATTATCTCCGAATTAACTTTCTTACACTTATCTCTGGTGGTTTTTTCCACCTCATTTTTACCAAAGGCAATATCCATCATCAGGTCGAAAAACGGGGCTTCAACCTCCGACACTCCGTCTTCGGTTTTTTGTCTGCCCTGCCGGGCGGCATCTTTCAAGCCCCTTAAACCTTCGACCAATTTATCCCAATCATCCTTATGTTGTTTGAGAATGGCTTCCAGTTTTTCATATAGCTTTTTGTACAGTGAGGGGTCATCGTTGAAGCTGACTTTAATATGTTTTCTTATGGCGTGTTCCATCTCTGAGGCTATCGCTTTCTTCGTCACGTTCTTATTTACCTCTGCCTCAAAGTTGTCCGAAAACAACTCTACTGGTGGTATCTTGGGGTTGATGCCAAGGTTTACCAGGTGTTCATTCACCAGGCGTTTTATCTTTTCGCCTATTGTTTCTATGTTGATGGTGCTATCCTTATACCGTTGTTTAATTCTGAACAGGATAAAGGCGAATTGCTTGGCTGGTATTTTGTACGGTTCGGCTGCTGGCAGTGGCAACACTATATCCATACTTTCCATAAAGTTCTTGAAGTATACCTCAAAGTCAGCCCTGAATTTGGTATCGGCTGCTATCTCTATGCATCGTTCCACTATTTCATAAGTCTGTTTTGGGTCTTTTATCTTCTGGTTGACATACTCCTCTATCTTCACCACACCTTCTTCCTTAAACAGTTGTACCAGCCTTTTGTACCGCTGATCCAGAATAGGTATTTCGGTGGTAATGTTCTTAAATGATGCCAGTACATCGGCTATATCATCTTCGCTGTATATCTTCAGTGCATCCTTCAGGTTGTTGGTATTACCTATGTAATCCACCACATAACCCCTGTTTTTGCCTTTACGTGTTCTGTTCACCCTGGCGATAGCTTGCAGCAGGTTATGTTCCTTCATCTTCTGATCCAGGTACATGATTTGCTCAATAGGTGCATCGAACCCTGTAAGCAGCATATCGCATACCACCAGAAACGCAATACCCGATAATGGTTTGGTGTAGTTACCATGGCCATCCACGGTATAATCAAATTTTTCTTTGAAGTGATCAACCGCCTTGTTAGACATGGATGACTTTCTGGCTTCGGTTATGATGGCTTCTTCGTTAGTGCCTTGTGATGACACCACCGTTTCTACCTTCAGAAATTTCAGTTTACTCAGTAGTTCCTGGTCTGGTATGGGTGCGCTGGTTTCCTGGGCAATACGGTCGTTTATAGCCTTAATAATAGCTTTCTTATACCTTACTGCTGCCAGTACCGTACTTGCCACTACCTGGGCTTTAAATCCGTTGGGTAATATGAACTGGGTGTAATGATCTACCAGGTCATTAGCTATTGCCTGTACTCGGCTCTCAGCTTCCAGTATGTCGGTGTAGGTGCCATATTTTTTCTTTATCAGTGCCTTTTCTTCATCTGAATGTTCCCTTACAAGGTCTTCAAACTTATCTTCCAGCTTACTCTTATCCTTTACTGCATCATCACTGGTTTTACCCTCATACAGTATTTGCAGGGTGGCTCCATCATCTACGGCATCCTTTAGTTTGTATTTGTCTATGTAACCGCCAAACCGTTTTTCTGTTTTTTGTTTATGCCTATCTGTAATTAAAGGTGTACCCGTAAATGCTATCTTGGTTGAATTGGGGAATGCTTCAAACACATTATTGCCCAGGTCGCTGCCCTGTGTACGGTGCGCTTCATCTATCAGTATCAACACCCTGTCCGATTCATTAATCTTTCCTATGTTGGTGTAAACGGGTATGTATTCCGCTACCACCTGACCCACCAATGTATCTTCGGTCTTCACCCGTTCCTGAAACTTATGTACCATAACCATTACCACATTGCTGGATGGTGTGGATAGTTTTTCTCTCAGCTCCCTGGTATTGTTTACATAATCTACCTTTTCATTGGTAAGGGTTGCCGTTTCGCCCAGTTGGTCTTCCAGGTCGGTACGGTCATTTATCATGATCACCTTATAATCTTTTAGGTCATCCATTGACCTCAGCTTCCTTACCAGCATAACCATTGTGAGGCTTTTGCCACTGCCTTGAGTATGCCAAACCACACCTGATCGCTCCATAGGTGTAGTACCTATCCTTAACCGTTGGATGATCTTACCCACCGCCCTGAACTGCTGGTAACGGCATACTATCTTTATTTCACGGTCACCACTATTCATAAACAACACAAAGTGCCTTACAATATCCAGTAGGGTATCGGGTGGCAACATTCCCTGGATCAGGGTTTCCTGTGAACGTACCTTACCCAGTGGTGATGTGAAGGTTTTATACTTATCTGGGTAAATGTCTTTCCACTCGTAATAGTATTCCTCTGTGGATGTTATGGTGCCATACCTGGCTTCCTCACCATAGGTGGCTATGGTGAACTGGTTGAAACAAAACAGGGCTTCTTCACCTTCCTTCAACCCATCCAGCTTAGTACCTTCCCGTTGGTTGCTATACCGTAATAGTTGGGTTATAGCCTCGTGCATAGGGTTGGATGTAAATTCGTTCTGGTCTTTGCACTCTATCACCACCAGCGGTAAACCATTTACAAATAAAACCAGATCGGGTATGATAAATCCTTTACCCATGCCTGGGGTATCAATTCTGAACTGGTTGATGGCGGTAAATGTATTGCGCTTTGGGTGGTCGAAGTCTATGACCTTCACCACTGGGGCTTCCTCGCCCGTCAGTTCATTCTTGTCGGCTTTGGTGTTATTCAGCAGCAGGTTCAGTATTTCCTTATTGGCTTCCAGCAGGTGCTTCCTGGTTAGCTTTATTATATCATCGTGCAGTTCCTCTAACTGGTGTTGGGTAAGCCACTTTTCTCCCGTTTCGGTGGTATTAATATCACGAACAGACTGGATAAACAAATCCCGAAGTGTTACTTCCCTGAAAGTGGTACGCTTACTTTTGTTGGGGTCTGTTGGTATTCCAGCACCTTGTTCCAAAGTATCCCATCCCAGGTCTTTAAGTTGGGTAAGAAAAGGTTTTTCTATATGGCTGTATTCCGACATTGTGGTGTCTTTATTGTTTTATTCTCTTTTAAATGTCAATTCTTGATATTACACAGCTACTAATACGCATTTCCATTCTTCTTTAACTGAAGGGAGGCTAACAAAATCTCTGGTAACCTGGCTTTTTAATGGCTGCCAATTTGCTTCGTAATGTTTTACATACATTTCATCATACTTATACACGTACTCACCATTGCTGTTTTTGTATGAAGGGCTTACATGACTATTGTGCAAATGATCTATTTTTATACCCTTTTCTGAGAATGTATCATACATCTTCAGTCTTCCTGGTTTTGTTTCCATGAACTTATTTGATGGTGTAGCAAACATGAAGAAGCATTCTCTAAACTTTTGTTTCTTTAACTGTTCCAGAAAATAAATGTCCTCATGTATTTTAATAATGCGTGAAGCAACAGATCGACCATGAGATACCTTTAGTTCTATACAATACTTTTCATCAAGGTTGGTCAGGTTTTCAATGTATATATCCATTTCCTTCTTCCTGAAATTTTCTGGTATTTGGGCTACATGACCGATATTCCGTTCCAGTTGCACCCTATAAATAACATCCAGTTTACTTCTGAGAAATAGCGCCAGTTCGTGCTGAAGACCTGCTTCGTTGTACAACTCAAGATTTGGTTGCTGCTGCACATAACTGATAAATTGCTGCAATAATGGTTCGATCATTATTTTTCCTTTTTAGGTGACAATCGTTTTTTATGACAAAAGTTTTATTGTTCAAATGCACTCAATATTTCCTTTACGTGTTTCTGTTCTGGTTTACCTTGAGGGTGCTGACCGACAATAATTCTCACGCCTTTATAATCACCTGTATATTCCACCAGGTCATATTTCTTTAACGGTATTCGGGTCGTTCCCATATCAGTTAGAAAGTGATTTGCCCAGTTGTAACCAGTAAGGAATACGATTCTCTCTGGTTGGTATAGTTCGATTTCCAGCTTTAATAATTCCAAACATTTATCGTATTGTACGTTCATTAACCTGGTAGATGGGTTGCCGCCTTCCCATTTCGCTGCTTTGTAAAGGTTGCTCCATACAATGGTATTCACTACGTCTTGTTTTTCTGAAGGGGTAAGATTAGCTGCAATTGCTTTTGCCACCCGCCAGAATGCAGATTTTTTAGTGCTGTATTTATTAACGGTTTTCCCCCACATATCATTAACCCAATTCAGGTTACTATTCGGTAAAGTTTTAATCACTTCGGTATTTAGCCGCCCCAAGTCGTCCCTTTTATTTTTATCCATTTTAATTATCCAGCCATTGACCGCTCTACCCACTATCATAAGTTTGTGTTGGTATTTTGTACCCTTCGCAGGTGTGAAAATGGCTAAGTTTTTTTCTGAATACCTTTCTTTTTGTTGGTGCAATTTCTCGAAAAGTAACTCATATTGGCTTGATATGTTTTTCATTTATACTGGTTTTTACTGTGTTTGTTATTAACGGGCTTCCGCCCGGCACTCAAAACACAGGTTGCTTCTTTATGTTGTTACTTCTACTTTACCGCTCATTAGCCCTTTTTACATCATGGTTGATTTAATAAATTGGTTACAACCGTTTCCAGTTGTGCCTTTTTTACTATTAATAGGTTGCGTACTTCGAAATTCATTTGTTTCACGTTTTTGATAAACCATAGATAATTTAGCTGTGTTATAAATCTATTAAATGCAGCATCTGAGTCCGCCACGCAGATGCCTACTCTACCTAATGCTGCCGCATTGACCATACTTCCTAATATATGTTTGTTAGAAGTTGTATTGTCAAATTCAATGGCGATAAAACACCGTGCATTAGAATTTATATTAAAATTTACTTTAACCATTTCATCAAACTCTGGCACTTCTATACACTCATTAGCATCGACATGATCCCCTATATGCCCAACATTATTCCAGTGGTGGTCATATATTTCCTTCAAAAAGAATAGAACTTTCGGATTATTTAGAGAATTATTATGCTCGGTGGTTTTCGTCTCATCTTTTTCCATACTGAAATGTCCAATAGCAATGTCAGTTCTTGGAGAATACTGATTGTGTACTCCAGGGAAAGAGTGCCATTCACACGCTCCTTCTTCTAACTGGAATTTATCCATGAGTGCGTCTTTTATTTGTTCTGGTTCCATGCTGTTATATTTTTACCTCTACTTTACCGCTCAATAAATCGCTCATTAACCCTTGTTTCAACTTATAAAGTTTATCAAGAACCATTTGTTCATCCTCAATTGTTTTATTGGTAGAACTAATACTATCAATTATTCGGTTTTGCTCAATTTTATGTGGCACAAAAACACTGATTTTTTTCAGGTGATCTTGTGTGATTTTAGGCTGAGCGGAACCTGATACATAAGTGGAGTAGTTAAATTTCTCTAACTGTTCTACCAATAATTCGATAATTAGTTCACCATTTGGTTTAAAAACATGAGCGTGATTGTTTACCCATATTTTACCTTTAACAATAAAGGCAAGCGGCAAATTCCTTGAAATTACATTTTCACCGTCTTCACCCAACAAAATAAGTTCGTCATCAAATAAATAATCATTAACGTGGTCAATTATTCCAGAAGCACCGTAGTATGGATAGACCTTCTGCATAAAATCTCGATCTTCTTGTTTTATTGGAATCCGCATACTGTCCAATACTGTAACCGTGTCATATAACCTCACCACTTTCCATTCCTTCGGTATCATACCCAACGGTGAATTCTTATACAGTTCTGGTGCGTCTTCGTATTTCGGTCTTAGCTCACCAGTGGTAACGTCAATACCCCTGGTAAACAAATCCTGTAGCATACCCTGTTTTACCGCCTGGTATTTGGCTATGATCCCTTCCGTCTTTTCTATCTGCCCGTCAATGGTGGATAGTATCTTGGCTATCTTTTGTTGGATGGGGTAATCTGGGATATAGCACTTCAGTTCTTCAATTTGCGTATTTCTAAGGTTGTTGATTGCACTGCCAGCTAAAATTAAATCAATGTGTTTCTGATAATTGTTGTCGGAAAACAGATGCCGAACATACTCAATTGTCGCACCCGCTTTGGGCTTAAAAACGGAGCAAAATGCGCCAATTGTGAAGGTGAAATTTGAGTCTAAGTTAAACGTTGCATTTTTACCCACAAGGTCTTTACTGCCGTTTGACATGCATACGACTAAATCGCCCTTTTTTAAAGTTTGGTTTTCATCAACTATACTCTTTGGCACATATTGAACATCGTTAAAATTCAATCTGCCGTCTTTAATGTTGTTAGACCTTAAAAGAATTGCTGTATCGTTGTCAACGGTACTTTTTAGTTGCCAAGGTTTATATGAAACTCCTCTGTATCCTTTTATTACATCACTCAATACTGCATTTTTATCCTTCATAACCCAATTCGTTTAGATACTGGTTCAACAATTGGGTTTCTCTTTCACGCTCCGTTATCAGGTTCTTTAAGGTTACCGTGTACTTGTTATGTAGGTTTTCTACAGCCGCTACAAACCCTTGCAGGTATTGTTTCAGGTAGCCATCTATGGTGCTGTACAGGGTGCGTTCCCATCGGGCTATTATCAGTTGTTCGGCTTCGGCTGGTGTTATCTTCACCCTGGCAGCGGCTACCAGTTCATCCCTGCGTTTATCCATTGCGCTTATCTCAGCCTTCAGTGCCTTTATCTCGTCCTTTACCTTCTTCAGGGTCTTGGTGGGTTGGCTTTCATCTGGTTCGTAATCCTCGGCTTCCATCTCCACTTTCAGGGCTTCGGCTTCTGCCAGTTGGTTCAGGTTCTGTTCATGTTTATCCAGCAGGTCAGCAAACTGCGATTTTAATATTTCTTCATCTGGTATCAGGTTCGCACCCCAGCCACTTGCCGCTACGCTTTTCAGATCACTCAGTATGGTGTCATCGTTCCAGAATGATGCGAATGCACCCCTTACCTTAAACTGGTCGAGAATGCCCAATGGCAGCAATGTGGTGCTTATATCAGCCAGTAGTTTGCGGTATAGGTCAAATACCGCCTTCTGGTTATTGATGGCTTTAATGGCTGGTAAATGCGTATTCCACCATTGCTGTAATGATGTTTGGTAGGTGTGGTGTTTGTTGATAACACCCTGGTTGGTTTCTATGTGTTCCTTTATGGTTTCTTTATCCGTAAAGTCTGGGGTAAATTGTAAGTATCCAGATCGTAGTGCCGTAAACAACATTTCTTTTGTACCAACATAATTATTGAAGTAACTACCCAATGCTTCCACCTCAGCTTCAGGTATGCCACCGTTCAGGTGTGCTTTAACATCGTGTGGTTCTGGTGGTGGTGCATTGTCCACATACCGCCTTATGTTCAGGTTGTATTCCTCAGTTTCCAGTTCTTCCAGTGTCACCATGCGGCTGTAATGTGGCTCTTCCAGCTTATTGCGGTACACGTAACTGATCTTCTCTATATCCTCTGGTCTTAGCTTATTTTGGTTCTTACCTTCCTTATATTCTCGGTCTGCGTTAACAAACAAAATTTGATGACGGCTGCCGCCGGGAGTCATTTTGTTGATTACTAAAACACTGGCTGGTATGCCAGTACCATAAAATAAACCACCTGGTAAACCTATAACTGCTTCCAACCATCCCTTTCCCAATATCCACTTCCTGGCGGCTTTTTCTTCACCACCACGAAACAGTACACCGTGCGGCATAATAACCGCCATCTTACCATCGCTCTTTAAAACACTGATCATGTGCTGCACGAACATAAAATCGCCCTTCTTACCGCCCTCTGGCATAAAGACCTGGAAACGGTCTTTATGCTCCATGCCGTTCTTACTATAGTTCTGTGAGAATGGTGGATTGGCGATTACCCGATCAAAACACTGTAACCTACCATCAGCTTCCAGGTGTCTCGGTGTCTTTATGGTATCGTCATTATGTATTTTGGCGGTATAGATGCCATGCAGCAGCATATTCATTCTACACAGCGACCAGGTAGTACCATTGCTCTCCTGACCAAATAACGACAGGTTCCTGGTGTTACCACCACTTTGCGCCACATAGTTTTGTGACTGTATCAGCATACCGCCCGATCCTACAGTAGGGTCGTAGATACTCATACCTTCCTTTGGCTCTATCAGGTGGGTCAGTAAGTTTACCACCTCGCTTGGTGTATAGAACTCACCGCCCTTTTTACCCGCACTATCGGCAAAGTATTTTATGAGGTATTCATAGGCTGCACCCATCAGGTCTGGAAACTCGAAATCTTCATCCTTTAACGGTATCTTTTCAAAATGCTGTATGAAGTCCACCAGGGTGCTATCGTCCAGGGTCTTTTGACCAACCTTCTTATTATAGTTGATGCTTTTTAACACATCCTGCAAGGTGTTGGGGTTCGCTTCTTCCAGTGCCTCCAGTGCTTTGTTCAGCGATGTACCCACATCCTTTTTAAGGTGGCGTATGTTAGCCCAGCGGCTCCGTTCTGGTACGTAAAAGTCGTACTTGGCTGGGTTATCCAACTGTTTTGCTATCAGGTCTTCAGCAAGCCCCTTTGTAGTGTATTCCTGGGCTAATTTAGCCCTATCAGCATCAAACTTATCACTTAGTCGCTTCAGGAATAAAGCCCCGAAAATATGCTCCTTATACTCCGAAGCATCCATGTTACCTCTAAGGATGTCACAGGCTTTAAGTAGTAATGATTCTAACCGTGATAAAGATAGTTTCTGATCCATTGGGACAAATGTAATAAAGTATGTCCCTCCGTTACTATATTCTATGGTTTGTTTTTGTAGTGGTAATCATACCCGTCTGGGTTCTTGCTCATTTCCTTTAAAATGTACCCTATACCACCGTCCTTTGGGTCGTAGCGTTCTATTTTAGTGTTAGCAAAGGGTTCTTTTGCACGACCCCTGAAATGATTCTCAGTTAAGCTCTTTACTTCGCCCTTATTTTTAATGTCACTCCATAAGACGAAATGTGTGTGGTAGCCATCTCTGGTCTTATTCTCTTCGCATACATAGAATAATCTGATCTCAGCCGATTTATACTTTTTACTTAATTTGTCAAAAAACTTAGCCATGCGTTCCTTCGCTGTCTTTTGCTGCAAACTCCACGCAAAGCTCACACAGCCGAAATAATCCCAATCGAAGCCTCTTAAAAACACTTCCCAGTTACCATGAAGGGTATCTATCTTGCTGTAATTTTCATTGGTAAGCATAGATATGTTTTGACTAACATAAATCTTATTGTTGAGCTTAATAAAAAACTCATTACATCTGGCGTGTTCCACTTTCTTTAGAAGTCTCCTAACTGTTGCGTCTGATTTATCATGTACATTACAGTAACGTTCTATCTCAATGTATGATCTTCCATTTGTGGTTAAACCAGTTGCTACATATTCATCTTCCATTCTTCTTGCAGGGAATATATAATCTTCTTTTAGTGTGATATTGATGTTTATCTTTTCCATAATCTTGTATTTAGTTTTATTCTTATTTTATTATTTGAGGTACTTTCATTTATTCCCTTACTTTCCTTCATACATCATGCTTTGGTATAGAGGTTCTAAAGACTATGCTCGTGAGAGATAGCCACATACAAGGTCATATTCATGGTTGCATGATTACCCCTGCACTACAATAAATAGATGGTTTTTCAGGAAAGTAAATGGAATAAATAAAAATACTTGCGTGACTAAGCTGTTACCGGCTACGCCGTGGTTTAAGTCACGATTATACCAGGAGTTATGATGCCGATTTAATGAATACCCTTTTAAGATCTTCGATCTTGTAATAATTTACTCCTAATACCTTGACTGGGTAAATATCATATTCTATGCAAATGTTGGTGAGCGTATTTCGGCAGCAGCTTAAAAAAAGACATGCTTCATCCACCTTATAGTGGCTCTTTTCTATCTTGCTGTTCTTTATTGTGGTTTCGATTTTCTTCAGAGATACTTTGATCTCACTGAGCTCTTTTTCAAATTTTTGTGACATTTTATTTTGTTTTTCAATTGTCGGGCATGTGTATTAAGCCCAATAGTTATTGTAGGTATGTAGTATTTTTAGTAGCTCATCCACCTTATGACTCTTTTCCATTTTCTTGTTCTTTAGTATCGGTTCAATTTCTCTCAATAGGCTATTTACCATCTCGTTGAGTTCATTATCTATGTCGTGTAACATTTCATTGTTTTTTTAATTAGCGGGAATGTATTTTTAAATCCCGATTATTATAATTGTAGCACTTTTCCTGATTCATCCACTATGCGTTTTGGAGTAATTTTGCCGTACTTCTGGGTAGATTTCATTTCTATATGCCCTAAAATACGCTGTAAACTTTCCATAGAACCATTCGCATCCAACCAGACGGTAGTAGCGAACGTATGCCTGGCGATGTGGGATGTTAGCTTACTATAAATGCCGCATTGCGCAGCTATTAGCTTTAGCTTTGTGTTATAAGAATTTATGTTCATTACTGGCAGCACTAACCCCGTCCCTTCGATTTTTGGATGAGATTTATACTTGTGCATTATTTTCTTGGCTATTGCAGTAATAGCTATGATACATTCTCCATCGGTTTTGTTTCGTTTTTTATGGATAAAATCCTTTCCTTCAATTGATCTAACCATCGAGTATGTCAGATTCTTTAGGTCGGTATGAGCAAGACCTGTCTGCGTGGCGAATACAAAACTGTCAGCTATCAGTTGTAACGATTCATCCTCAAACCTGTAGTTTGTCAGCTTTTCCAATTCGTCCTTTGTTAAAGGATGGATGCTGTTCTCTGTGTAGTTCAGCGGACAATTGCGAAACGGGAATTCCTTGATAAGTTTGCTTTCATATGCATCTTTAACGACTGCCTTTAGCACTTTTTGGTACCCTGTAATTGTTGGTATCTTGTAATTAAAACCGCTATATAAATACTCATAGAACTTATCAAACCAATCTTTACTAAGACGATTAATATCGTAGTTCGGTGTGCCAAAGTTCTTTTCGGTAAACTCAATGGCTTTCCGCTTTACAAAGACGTACCGACCTTTACGACTATGACCGATCTTACTTTTATGGTTTTCAAGATACCGATCAAACAGGTCTGGTAAGTACAGTTGTTTTTCCAATCGGTCTGATTGTATGCCAAATAATTTAAAATTGAGTGTGGCTTTAAGTTTCGGGATTGATATTTGTTCGTTTCTTTTGATGTCTTCGAAGCACTTGTGGACTGTTTCTTCGAAATCCCTTAATTTTTTATTATATCGGGCTGCTTCAGTGGAAGTACCCTTAACACGTTTTCTGTTGCTATCCCATTGGGTCGTGTCTATGTAGCATTTAGTTGAAAGAATAAATTCGCTCCTTCTACCATCACCAGTAAGGTGTATTCTTAGGTAGATAGTGGATTTACTTTCATCATTCTTTGTTTGACGGACTTGCCGATCAATACGAACTTCATTGAACATTTTTTCTTCATATTTATTCGATTTTTATTTTACCACCGTAAAGTGTTGTTACAATAATAATAAAACACGATCAAAAAAGCAAGATATTTGACCAGGTATTTTGTCAGGCGATATGAAAAAAGCAAGATTCACAATGGTTTTTATGGAGATTCACAAGAGATTCACCAGATGTTTGAATTTGATTGAGTTCGCCTGAAACGACTAAAAACAGAAAAACCGCTGTAGGGTTGATACCTAAGCGGTTTTAATTGAGTTTGACAACTCTGTCTGCTCTCCCTTCTGGACTTGAACCAGAGACCCTCTGATTAACAGTCAGATGCTCTAACCAACTGAGCTAAGGAAGAATTCGTTAGTTGGGAGTGCAAAATTACACACTTAATTGTTTCTGCAAAATTTTTTTTTGATATCCGGCATATTTTTAATTATCGGTTCCGTTTTTTATGCCAATACTAAAAACTACAAATATTATCTAAGTAGTGTTACATCACCTTTCATGAACCCTTTTTTGCCAAAACGGTCATTAAAACTGATCTCCCAGAAATAAGTTCCCTGCTCCGCTTCCTTATTTCTGTAATAGCCATCCCACCCTACTTCAAGCGTCGTAGAAAAATAAACTTCTTGTCCCCAGCGGTTAAATATCCTGAAATAATTCAGATTCCGGTATCCTACAGCCAGCGGCCTGAAAATATCATTTTTACCATCTCCATTGGGTGTAAAAGCCGTTGGAACTACAAATGCTGCCTGGCCCACAACGTCTACTTTGATCGAATCCAGGCCCACACATCCATAAGCGCTTACCACATGCACATAATAGGTGAAGTGGCCTGTATCGGGATAATAGCCCACCGGATTATGAATGCTGGTATCACTGAGGTTGGTTGCCGGCGTCCAGGCGAACTTAATACCGCCTGTGGCATTGAAAAGAATGCTTTCTCCTTTTACTATAGCAGTATCGTTTCCGGCAAAAGGCACGAAATTATCTACCACTACCTGGGAAGTTGTGGTATCTATACAGGAACGGATATTTTCTGAAATCAGGGAAACATTATACAAACCGGGTAAGCTATAGGCATGAACCGGATTCTGAGCAAATGATGTATCACCATCACCAAAAAACCACTTCCAGTAAGTTATTGGCTTAAGGGTAGATGATGATAAATCTTTGAAATATATTGGAGAACCCGGACATTGGGAGCCACTGTCGGAGAATGCTGCCCGGAACTTAGGATATACTTTTACATACCTGAAAATACTGTCCGGGCATGTGGAATTCGGATTTACAATCAGCTTCACCGTAAAAGTACCGGTATCAGGATAGGTAAAGGTTGGTTCAAACTGATCAGCAGTATCCTGGGGAGCGCCTGGCACACCAAAATCCCAGTGGTAAGAAAAGCCACCTTTACTGGTGTTTTTAAAATTAACGGTATAATCATTACAGTTTACAATATAAGTATTGGGGTCAGTAGAGAATTGAGGCATATTGGCAACCACAACCTTGGAGCAGGGTGTTACAACAAACTGAAATTCGCGCTTGATGGTATTGATCAGAATCCCATCTCTCCATTCGTGGCAGCAAACAGTAACAAG
>CAIVEH010000241.1 GCA_903904855.1 uncultured Bacteroidota bacterium
TAATAGCCGAAACAGTAGTAAACCACCCTCTTCAGATCGTTTAAAAAAAAACAAGAACGAAAAAGATCTTTTGTCGCGTCCGGAGTTATCTATCGACCTGTGGAAAAAATAACGTCTCTGCCAGCGAAGCTTTGACTTTATTGTTTGACGGTAAATTACCCAAACTGTCACTACTGCCGTTATCATACTGCTTAAATCATCTGTATACCCTATACTGGGCGTAATATCAGAGATTGAATCAATAGGTTAATACACTATAAATTATAGTCTTCGCTTATATATGGAGGTCTCAGGTAGCTTAACCTTGCTCATTTTATTTGCTCAACTTTTTATTAATAGGTTAACTTGATGCGTTTATCAGATTTTCAAAAACACAGTATTTGTGAAAGTGCCAAACATAATTTTGGTCAAGATACCCACGTCTGGTTATTTGGCTCTAGGGTAAACGATCTTGCCAAGGGCGGTGATATTGATCTTTATATTGAACCGCAAACACAAAAACCAGCTGATTTAATCACTGCTAAGTTGCAATTTCTCAGAGATTTACATAAAAAAATAGGACAGCAAAAAATTGATGTCGTTTTGCATAGGGCGGATAGTAAGGTTGAACTACCTATCTACCGTATTGCAAAAGAAACGGGGGTGTTATTGCAATGAAAGAATCTATCACTGAAATCATCAAAACTTGCGATCGTCATGCAGATCGTTTGCATTGGGCTATGACACAGTTGCAAAGTCATATTCCCTTTAGCGAGCATACGTTAACAAACATAAATGACATTGAGCTTGCCATATTGGATCAGTTTTCAACACGCTTTGGTAAATTACAAGACTTAATGGGGGCGAAGCTGTTCCCTGTTGTATTGGAAATCACTAAAGAACCCGGTGAGCTGAAAGCATTTATTGACAAACTTTATCGACTCGAAAAGATAGGCGCTATTGCCTCAGCAGATGATTGGTTATTGATGCGAGAAGCTCGTAATGCCTTTTCACATGATTATCCTGATGATCAAGAATTACAAGCAGCTTTATTGAACAAGGCTTATGAGTTAGCAGCCCAATTACTTGGAGTGCTTGACGGAATTAAGGTATTTGTTAAGCCTTACCTGTAGACTTAACTGAGATGTTCGCAGCATGTTTAGCGCCATGTAACTTCGATAGTTTTAAGTCTTATGTATATAAGATGCTGTGTTTATGTTGTGCATTATCTAAATTGTATACAGGACAATAGATTGAGATATAGATGCCATTGTTGCAGAGATTGAGGGAGATTAAAGGAATGAGCAAAAAGAAACCCCCAACAGCCACTATTCGCTCATCAGCAGCAGAATAACTTACCTTTGTAGCAGCCAGCGCTGAGGGTGGTGTCGAAGCTATTTATGCGGATGAAGATGTTTGGTTGAGCCAGAAAATGCTGGCAGTCTTATATGACGTAAACGTGCGCACGGTGAATGAGCACCTGAAAAATATCTTTGCCGATAGCGAGCTGCAAGAGGAAGCAGTTATCCGGAAATTCCGGATAACTGCTTCCGATGGCAAGAATTACAACACCAACCACTACAACCTATCGGCCATCATTGCAGTAGGTTACAAAGTCAATTCCGAGCGTGCCGTACAGTTCCGCAAATGGGCAACGGGCATTATCAAGGAATACACCATCAAAGCCTATGTCATGGACGATGAGCGCCTTAAAAATGATGGTTCTATTCTTAGCAAAAAATACTTTGAAGAACAGCATGAGCGTATTCGTGAAATACGACTTAGCGAACGCAAGTTTTATCAAAAGATTACCGCTTATTTATTTGACGATATTTATGATTTTGCAGGTAAAGTCCGCACGGTTAATATCGCCAAAGGTAATTTTCGTTTCGCGCCATTGATGTATTTACAACACTCTCTAGCGCATATCGACACTATGTTACAAGGCACCGTTGAAGAAATCATTGAAAAATATGTGGAGATGAATATTGCGCACCCGTTTCGAGAGGGTAACGATCGTGCTACCCGTATCTGGCTTGATCTCATACTCAAAACAGAAATCAAGCAAGTAGCGGATTGGAATCTTGTAGATAAGGAGGATTATCTTTCTGCTATGCAGCGCAGCGTGGTAAAAGACATCGAATTAAAGCCTTGCTTAAACAAGCCCTCACGGATCAAATTGATGACCGTGCTCTGTTTATGAAAGGTATTGATGTGAGCTATTACTATGAAGGCTATAGTGAATTCAAAATCGAGGAACTGTAGCTACGAGTCATGCAAACATTATGGCGAAACTGCTTGAAGGCGTTGAGGTGGAATGGAAGCCTTTGGGAAAGGTGCTTGTTCGCACCAAAGGAACAAAGATTACTGCTGGCCAGATGAAAGAACTACACAAAGACTGTGCGCCATTAAAAGTTTTTGCTGGTGGTAAGACTTTTGCGTTTGTTGATTTTGAAGATATACCCAAAAAAGATATAAATAATGAACCATCTATTATCGTAAAATCGCGTGGTGTTATTGAATTTGAGTATTATGACAAACCGTTTTCACATAAAAATGAAATGTGGTCATACCACTGTAAAAATGCAAATATCAATATAAAATTTGTATATTACTTCTTGAAAATGAATGAGCTTTATTTTCAAAATCTCGGTAGAAAAATGCAGATGCCTCAAATTGCAACGCCTGATGTTCGGTGACAACTACATTGACAATTTCCGTCTATAGATGCTAAACCACAGGATGAAAGTTAAGGATAGGCGTTAACGATAGACGCATACACTTCTTTTTTACATTACCGGTACTTTTACTGGGCGTTGTCTGTGTAATAACAACCAATCACCGGTTTCGATTAAGGCTTGTTTGCCTATATCAATAAATAGTGCCTGAAAGAAAACCCAATATCCGTATATACTTCAATATGTTATAATGATTGAAATGAATTGAAGATGTGTTCGGACGGACTCAGTAGACATGACTAAGTTATTGATTTATTGTTTTCCTATATGGTTTTTCA
>CAIVEH010000242.1 GCA_903904855.1 uncultured Bacteroidota bacterium
ACCATTGGCCTGAAATAGTCAGAATCGGCAATACTCAAAAAATTATCACCACACACGGAACAAACAGGGCAGGCTTCCTGATCGGTGTAAGGAAATGCTCCGACCCTCCTGATGAATTAAAGAAGCTGCAATCTATCCTCCGTATAAAACACAAACCATTTGCCAAACGAAAATCTGTAGTACACAAACTGAAACTCAAAAAAAATGAAACACCTTACAATCAACACTTTACCGACAACTAGCTGCAATGTGGGCTAAAAGGACTTATTGAAACTTACAGGGTAAAATCAGGAGATTACCGAATCCTGTATCGAATCGAGGACCAGCAACTTATTATAGAAGTTATTCGAGTTGCAAATAGGAAGGATGCCTATAGGGGAATGTGAGTTCTTCACCCACATTTCTGATTTTCAGTCCCAATTCCAAATACTAATTCAAACTCCTGAAATCCACCGGCACCAGCTTGCTCACCCCCGGTTCCTGCATGGTTACCCCATATATCACATCTACAGATGCCATGGTCTGCTTGTTGTGGGTCACTATAATGAACTGCGAGTTGTCTGAGAACTTGCGGATCATCTGTGTAAACTTGCCCACATTGGCATCATCAAGTGGTGCATCTACCTCATCCAGTATGCAGAACGGTGCAGGCTTGATCAGGTAAATAGCAAACAGGAACGCAGTCGAAGTAAGCGTCTTCTCACCGCCTGATAACTGGGTCAGCGTACTTGGTTTCTTTCCTTTGGGCTGCGCATATATTTCAATGTTGCTATCGGCCATATTATCGGGGTCAGTCAAGCGCAGATCACAATTATCTTCTTCAGTAAACAAAGCCTTAAACACAGTTACAAAATTCGTCCGAACCATATTGAAGGTATCGCTGAATTTCTGATTGGCAGTCTGCTCTACCTCATCTATTGTAGATAGTAGTGATTCCTTGGCATTCACCAGGTCATCCCTCTGCTCCACAATAAAGTCATTCCGCACCTTCATTTCTGTATAGGCTTCAATGGCCGTAGGGTTTATTTCACCCATATTCTCAAGGCGCTTTTTCATTTTCTCCGCGCTGGCAGTAAGTTCTTCTATACTTTCCTTGCCGGTACGTGGTTGATCCAGTATTTCATCAAGTACTACTTTAAATTCTATCGCCAGCCGCTCACTCATACCGGCTACTTGCACCTTCATGGTGCTTAGTTTTTCTTTTATACCATTCAGCAGCGCCTCTGCATGATCCTTTTCCCTGCGCTTCTGGTTCAGCTGCCCTTCCTGGGCATTTATACCATTGCGCATTTCATAGTATGCCCTGTCCTTTTCATTAAGTATCCGCTCTTCACTTTCCTTCCTGCTCAGCAATTCATATAGTTCGCTATCACCTTTGTGCAGTAGTTTTTCTGTGTCCGATAGCTGAGTATTTATTTGCTGCAGTTGTTCGCTGTTGGTGGCTATCTGCCTCTTCAGGTCATTAAACTGGTTGTTCCTGAATTGCAGTTCCTGTTTCAGATTATCCAGTTTACTCTGCTGCCTTGTATAAGCAATATTCTGGCTGTTGTATAACTGCGTAATCTCATTAAAAGCCTGCTCCACACCTTTGAATTCAGCATCTGCACTTTGTATATTCTGCTGATGTAACTTCAGCTGCTCCGTTATTTTTTCCAGTTCAGCACGGGTATCACTTATGTTCTCCCGGTTCTGTTCCAGCTGATCCTGAATATCCTGAAGTCTTTTATCCGCAGTAGTATTCAGGTGCTCAAAATTTTCCACCCTGTTACCCAGGTTCACACTATGATTCTGAAGCCGGTTTATTTCCTGGCGGGTCTGCTCTATAGCTTTATCGCTGAGCTCATTGTTGAAACCGGTAATCCTGGTTTGTGTATCGGCTACATTCTTTTTCAGTTCAGCTGTAGATGCTGTCAATTCAAGTATTTCCTTAGCTAGCCGCTCCAGGTTTTTGGCGCGGCCTATTTTATTGCCTTCAAACAATCCTACCGATCCTCCACCAAGCGTATACTTTCCCCGAATCATCTTGCCACTTTTGGCCACCAGCACATTGCCATTGGTCAGCGCTATATTGGATATATCTGCTCCATCGTTGGTTATATATACATGGCCCAACAGGCGTTTTGCGAGCTCCGCATATTGGTCATCCACAGTTACCACGCTCAGTGCTGGTACTGAGTTCTCAGGTGCTTCAGATGCAGCTACTGAATGGGCGCCAAGATGATCCAATACAAAAAAGTTGGCCTTGCCCTTCTTGTTGCTATCCAGCAGCCCTACTGCTTTTGCTGCTTCGCCTGTATTGGCAACAATGTAATAATTCAGGTAGTTGTCCAACACATTCTCAAGCGCTGTCCGGTATTCATTCTGCACCACAAACACATCACTCAGCAATGGCGCACTATTATCCCACTCTTTATTTTTCTTCAAAAATTTGATACTGTCAGGGTAGCCCTCCAGGCTGTCCACCAGCGATTTCAACAGGTCGTGTTCATTTCTGCGGGCATCCAGTTTGCGGTTCTCCTCCACCAGTTTTGCACGCAGGCTTTCCATCTGTTCCTGGCTTTCCAGTATTTTCTGCTTTACTTCTTCATGTTTGGTAATCAGGTCTTGCAGTTCTTCCCGCTTATCCTCCAGTTTTTCTTCAGTTTCTTTCCGCTCTTTGCCCAGTTGCTCCACCTGGCCGGTTCGCTGGTTCTTTTCTTCCTGCACCTGCATCAGGCTGCGCTGAAGGTTCATCACAGATGTATCTGCTATAGCTACCTTCTTTTCTGCATCAAACTGGCTGCGCTGCCCTATCTGGTAATCAGCCCGTAGCTTTTCAAGCACCTGTTTTTTCTCATCAAATGCCTTACGTTTTTCATCCACACTCTTACGCAAAGCTTCCAGCTCTTCCCTTATTTTTTCCAGGCCGGTAGTTTCTTCAGTTATCTGCTTTTCCGAGAAGGCAATCGACTCCTCCAGTTGTTGGCTCTGCCCGCCTGCCCCCGACAAAAAGTCTCTCAGGTTTTTTTCTCTTTCCTTCAGGTGTTCCAGTCGTTGTGCAGCAAGCTTCTTATCGCTTTCCAGCTGACGAAGCTTATTCACCATTTCGTTAAACTGTTTCTGCAAACCGCTCAGTTCCTGCTCCTTTTCTATCAGTTTAACCTTATGCTGCTCCACACTAGCCTCTTCGGTAGCTACTATGGCTTCCAGTTGAGCTCTCCGGTCTGTCTCCGTATCGTGCTGCTCATTCAGTGTTTTATATTGCTCATTAAAGTGTTCCAGGCTGGCTTTGGCAAGCTCCACACTTACTTCTTTGTATTCACCTTTAATGGAGAAATAACGCTCTGCCTTCTTAGCCTGACTCTCCAGTGTCCTCAGATTATTACCTATTTCAAAAAGCAGATCTTCAATTCGTGCTATATCCAGTTCAGTAGCTTCCAGTTTCTGCTTTGCTTCCTTTTTACGTGTTTTGTAGATGCTGATACCAGCAGCCTGCTCCAGCATCCTGCGCCGAGCACCGTCCTTATCTTTAATGATATCATCCACCATGCCCAGCTCTATGATAGCATAAGAGTCGTTGCTCACACCCGTATCCAGAAAGAGGTTGTGTATATCCTTCAGCCGGCAACTCACATCATTGAGGCGGTATTCGCTCTCGCCGTTTTTATAAAACTTGCGGGTAATGGTTACTGTGGTAAATTCTGTTGGCAGCAGGTTGCGTGTGTTCTCAAATGTCAGCGATACCTCAGCCATGCCTGATGCCGACCTTGTCCTCGATCCGTTAAAGATCAGATCATCCAGGTTATCACTTCGCAGTGCCTTAATCTTATGCTCGCCTATCACCCATCGTATGGCGTCTACAATGTTCGATTTGCCACATCCATTCGGGCCCACGATACCCGTTATCGGGTTATCCAATATTATATGGGTCTTATCTGCAAAAGACTTAAACCCTTTTATCTCCAACGACTTTAGCTTCAAAACACAAAATTTTAGGGGGAGGACAAAGATAATAGATAATTGATGGGATTCATAGTTATAAGGAAATTACAATTTTTAGCAATTTACTTTATAGTATTTTGTGTTTTCATTATATGTACCTGAAGTTGTGATTAATGTATTAATGATCACCTATAAAACAAAGCAGCTAACCTGAATTAAGATTCAAGTTAGCTGCCTAAGATATTATAGATAATATTTTATTTATAAACTATGCCATATTTGGGGAATTGAGATTAATGGCCGCTGCCATCTGGCGAAATACCATGTTCACCCTTCTGAAGCATACCAGTAGGTTGGCCATTACTCCATCTTGGCTTGTAGCTTTTCTGGTAATCCTGGCCATTCTGGTGCCTGTATGCATTATCTCCAAAATAGGTAAGAATAGTCTCCAACTGGTTTACATCCAGGTATCCGGCCTGTACAATCGGATTCTGGAAATTCTCCATCATTATTACAGCTGTAGGGTAAGACATAGAACCTTTCATGATTTCTACTGCAAAGGTATTAGCCTTGTATTGAGGGTCATATTTATATTCCTTTCCCTGGAAATGAATGACATCCTGGCGCTCAGCATCAAGCTTCACAGCATAAAAATTGGCATTCATATATTTGATGAGTGCCGGATTCTGAAAAGTAGTAGCGTCCATCTTCTTGCACCAGCCACACCACCCGGTATATATATCAAAATATACCTTCTTGGGGTTTTGGGCCATTTTAGCCTGCAGCTCATCTATCGAGGTAATCCAATGTATCTCATTGGCTTCAGGAGCCGGTGAGGGAGTTTTCTTCCAGGCTATAAAAGCAGGGCTTATCAACAGCAAGGCAATAGCTGATATCAGTATGCGTTTCATTTAATTATAGTTTTTGAGAATCAAATTTACAAATATTCCATGTAGTTTTGTTCAATCAGCCAAAAAAATTATGATAAAAATAGCAGTTGCGGTTTCAGGGGCGAGTGGGTCAATTTATGCAAAGGTTTTACTGGAACAGTTGCAAAGGCTGAAGGATCAGGTTGCCGAAGTAAGTCTGGTATGGAGCGATAACGCATATACCGTCTGGCAGCATGAGTTGGGCAATAAGGATTACGAACAGTTTCCGTTCAGGATATGGCATAAGAACGATTTTATGGCGCCATTTGCCTCTGGCAGCTCATCTTACAATGCCTTGATAATTTGCCCCTGCAGTATGGGCACCCTTGGCCGTATAGCAGGTGGAATAAGTAATGATCTCGTAACCCGCGCTGCTGATGTAATGCTCAAGGAACGGCGGAAACTTATATGCGTAGTGCGAGAAACACCTTACAACCTTATTCACCTCCGAAATATGACAGCAGTTACAGAAGCTGGAGGCATTATATGTCCTGCCACACCCTCATTTTACAGCAAACCTTTATCAATTGATGATGTTGCTTATACAGTTATTCATCGGGTGCTGCAATTGGCCGGGCTCAATGCTGATGGGTATAGGTGGGGGGAGTAACCTAAATTATTTTTTTGCTCTGGAATTATAGAAACATTGGCTTTCTGTGTGTATGCTGTACTGATATGACCATTACACTGCTTTCCCTAATTTCATAGATGACCAGATAAGGGAATGATTTTAGTTTAGTATCCCGAATATTACTCCTGAAAGTGCCTGAAATAAAAGAATAAAATTGCGGATTAATGGATAATTTTTTATATACCTCAGACAATTCAATTAAAAACCGGGTACCTAAATTCGGACTGATTTCGTCATAATAATCAGTTGCATTTTGAATCTCTTCTGTTGCACGTTCTGTAATTATCAGGTCAAATTCCATTTTTCATTCTATGGCGTTTGATATTTTCCATTGATTCATTCACCGACATTGTTTTTGTTTTACCTGAAAATGCATCTTCGCTGATTTTCTCAAGTGCTTTAATAGTTGCTTCATCATAAACAAAGCTATCTTGAGGCATTTCATTCTCTAATAAGGCATAAATTGCTTTTATGCGTTTTTGATCCCCGGTCTCTATATAACTGTGAAGCTTTTCTTTTACTGCTGTATAGGTCATAAACAATGAAGTATTGTTATTGTAAATTTACTTCAAAAAAATCAACTTTGAAAAAGTGAAGCAAAAAAGATTAAATTTGAGATATGGTAACGTTTGAGGTAAAAATCGGCAATGAAATAAAAAAGCTGGATGGAATTGTTTCATTTGACGACGGTTACCATATTATTTCTAATAAGCTTTTTGACATTTTGGTTTGGGGTAATACCAAAAAGGACACTGAAGTAGCATTTGATTTCACGTTTCAGGCTATATATCAAAACTTCGCTTTAGAGGACAAAAATAATCTTTCCCTATTAGCACAAAGACTGAAACAATCATTGCTTTCACATAGTTAAACCTGCGGTTTTTTCGCATTAATTTCCCCGTTCATTCCTAAATCAACACATGCAATACTCAAAATCAATAGAGCGTCTCAGAAAAATAATGGATGAACTGCGCGAGCAATGCCCATGGGATAAGAAACAAACCATACACACCCTGCAACCGCAGACTCTGGAAGAAGTATACGAACTATCAGATACTATAACCAATGAAAACTGGCAGGGACTGAAAGAAGAACTGGGCGACCTGTTGCTGCACATAGTCTTTTACAGCAAGATAGGCGCTGAACAGGAGCAGTTCACATTCGATGATGTTATTGAAGGCGTTTGCAATAAACTCATCAACCGGCATCCACACATTTACGGCAATGTAAAAGTGGAAAATGATAGGGATGTAAAACAGAACTGGGAAAAAATAAAACAAAAAGAAGGCAAGAAATCCATACTGAGCGGCGTGCCGCCTGCTATGCCTGCGCTTATCAAAGCTTTGCGGTTGCAGGAAAAAACCAAACAGGTGGGTTTTGAATGGGAAAACACCGCACAAGTCAGAGAAAAGGTAGAGGAAGAGATGCAGGAATTATATGAAGCTGTAGAAGATGGCAACCAGAAGGAGATAGAAGAAGAACTGGGAGATGTACTTTTTGCACTGATCAATTATGCTCGCTTTATTAAAGTTGATCCGGAGCGCGCCCTCGAGTTGACAAATAAGAAATTCATTCGTCGCTTTCAGCTCATTGAAGACATGGCAGCTCAGCAAGGTAAATCCCTGCACGATATGACGCTTGCAGAAATGGATGAATTATGGAATGAAGTGAAAAAATCAGAGAACAAAATATAAATGTTCAGACGCTATCCATATTGGGGCTGGCTGCTGCTCAGCATTTTGCTGTGGTGCATAAATGGTTACCAATACCATTTGCACAAGCAATCTATGCTGCCCGAAAAAATGGCTAAGAATGTGAATAATGATGTCCACCGAAGGGAGGAAGCTTTTGAAAAATTCTTTGCAGATCAAAATCTGGTCAGGCGTTTATTTACCGATTCATTGACCGAAAAGGAATTTACCCATCTCAACAGCCTGCCGTTTTATATCTATGCTTATCAGGATGATACACTGAAATTCTGGAATACAAATATTGCTGTAGCAATACCAAATGATTCTGCTTTTGATAAACCTGTAATCCTGAAAAATGAAAATGGGGTTTTTATAAGGCAGAGTTTTGTAACCGATGCCGGTGAGCATAAACAATTGGTCATTCTCTTTCCGGTACTGATAAACTATCCGCTGGAGAATCATTATCTGCATTCTCATTTTCCAGCTTCAGCAAATATACCTGTCAGTACAAAAATACTTCCGCCTGTTGAGTTTGTTACTGGAGCTTACCCTGTATTTATGAAAGGAAATACTCCGGTATTTTACTTGCATTTTAATGCACACGAACTTCAGAAGTGGGTGCCCGATTCTATATTTACGCTGCTGGTAATAGCCGCCTTGCTTGCCAGCATTTCCTGGCTGCAGCTGATAATCATTTATATAACCGGTAAAACATCACCACTAACGGGTTTTTTCATTTCAATTACAACCATAGGAACCCTGCTATTACTATACTATAGCTGCAATAACAAACTTCCGTTCAACCTGGACAGTCTTACTTTTTTTGACTCAAAGTTATATGCCACCAGTAAGTTCCTCTCTTCTTTCGGCGATTTGTGTATACTTACATTATCTTTTCTCTGGCTGGTTATATTCGCGCTGAGACATACACCTTACCGTACTTATTTCGCAAATATAAAGGGAAGGTTTTTGCGTCCTTTTATTGCCTTTTTTGTTTCGCTTACTCTTATCGGCTATGTCGAGAGGTTTGTTTATATAATACGCACATTGGTACGTGATTCAAGTATCTCATTTGATGTAAGCCATTTTTATGCCATCAATATTTATACTATCCTTGGCCTTTGTGTCATTGGAGTTATAACGGGTATATCATGCGTTGTGATTTTCTTTTTAAATCTGCAAATTGGTAGTCTTATTGGAAACAGGTGGTTGAAATATCTAATGGTATTGTTTACAGGATCTGCTCTGTTGGTAATCATGTATTTTTATCATGAACCGGGCACCATCGAAAACCCTTTCGACTGGTCGTTCTACTGGGTTTTATTTGGTTGGTTGCTCCTCTTTCTCTTCCTGCTCGATGTCCGCCGATTGGCGTTGGTATCCGACTTGTTTGAACCACACATGGTTTTCTGGGCTATTTTTATGTGCTTATTCTGCACCTCCCTTATACAATATTTCAATCAGGCAAAAGAACGTGAATCTCGAATCGCTTATGTAAAAAACCGATTGGTACCCCAACGCGATTATGAGATAGAATTATCCTTCGACAGTAAAGCAAAAAAAATTGAACGGGATAAACTGATAAAAGGTTTTTTCTATAAACCAGGGTTAGCTGCAAGAAAAATTATAGACCAGCATATCAATATGCAATATCTTGCCGATCCCTCCACCAATAAGTACCAGCAATCTGTCTATTTATTCGATCAGGAAGGTAAGGATTTGTATAATAAAGATACAACCGGTTATAATAATCTGCTTGATCTGAAAAACGAATCTGACCCCACTATTTCACCCTATTTATTTTATAAAGAAGCCATACATGATCTGCATCAGTATGTCTCTTTTATCACACTGTATAATGATACGGTCAACAGGGTTATCGGCTATGTATTGATTGACTTTGATCTGAAAAAACAGGTTTCCGGCACTGTATATCCCGAGTTGCTGCAAAGCGATGATAAAGTAATAACACACGATAACGAATATGCTGTGGCTGTTTATGACAAATACAAACTGAACAGCCAAACCAATGATTACCCCTTTGCTTCACGCCTTGAATCCGACACACTTAAAAAGGAAGATGAATATAAATACCAATTTAAAAACAATGTAAACGAACTATACTATAAAATATCAGATAAAAGAACTCTTGTAGTTGTTCACTATCACAACACAGCAATTGAGATGATTACCTTGTTCTCATATCTGTTTGTGATTCTGGTAATGTTGGCGTCTGTTATTTTAGTATACCAGCTATACCTTTCTGATTTTGTATCCACGTTATCTTCCCGTAAAGTGCTTCGGCTTACTTTACGGCGGCGGGTCCATTTTTCTATGCTGGCTATTGTGCTGCTGTCATTTATCATTATTGGCTTTGTCACTATCCTGTTTTTCAAAAATCAGTACCAGTTATCCAACTCTGACAAGCTACAGTCGGCTATGCAGGTTGTCAAACAATCTGTTCGGGATAATCTTAAAAAGGAACTCGGTAATAACAGCAACTTCCTCTTTGATTCAGTAACCCGGTCTCCTGGTTTTAAAGCTATTGTAGCCGGTATTGCCAGTGGCCAGAAAATTGACCTCAATATTTATAACAGGAAAGGTGTGCTGATGAATACCTCCGAAGATGATATTTATGAAAAAGGTTTGGTATCCCGCATAATGCGCCCGGATGCTTTTTATAAACTCAATGACCAGGGAAAATCCATATTGATTCAGGATGAAAGAGTAGCTGGTTTGCAGTATTTATCGGCCTATCTGCCACTCCGTGATGATCAGGGCGTAACAACTGGATATATAAACATACCCTCTCTCTCATCAGAGAAAGACCTGAAATTCCAGATATCCAATATCGTGGTTACCCTCATCAACCTGTATGCTTTTATCTTCCTTATTTCAAGCCTCTTAACAGTTCTGATTACCCGCTGGATAACCGGGTCATTCAGTGTCATCATCAGGCAGTTTGGTATGCTGAACCTGCAGCGCAATGAGCGTATCACCTGGCCCTATGACGACGAAATAGGCCTGCTGGTAAGCGAATATAATAAGATGGTAAATAAGGTGGAGGAGAACGCTGCCATACTGGCCCAGAGCGAGCGCGAAAGCGCCTGGCGCGAAATGGCTAGGCAGGTAGCACACGAAATCAAAAACCCCCTCACCCCTATGAAGCTGAATATTCAGTTTCTACAGCAGTCCATGCGTAATGACCACCCCAACATCAAGGAACTTACCGAAAAATTATCTGCTTCCATCATTGAGCAGATTGATAACCTTTCCTATATCGCCTCCGAATTCTCCAATTTTGCTAAAATGCCTGAGGCGCGACCCGAAATAATAGACGTCGGCGAACTCTTAAACCTGGCGATGAAACTCTACCTCAACGATGCTCACATTAATGCCAGTATTACAGGGTGTGATGAAAAGATACAGATATACTCCGACCGCAGCCAACTCATGCGCGTATTTACCAACCTGCTCGAAAACGCGAAACAGGCAATACCCGCTGACAGGCAAGGCAGCATTGATGTCTCAGTAGTTTCTGAAAACCACAATGCCATCATCTCCATTATTGATAATGGCATAGGAATTCACGAAGAAGCTATCGAAAAAATATTCCAGCCCTACTTCACCACCAAATCATCGGGCACCGGCCTCGGCCTGGCCATGACTAAAAAAATTATAGAATTCTGGAAAGGCCAGATCTGGTTTGAGACTATGGAGGATGTGGGGACTACATTTTATATTAAGTTGCCTTTGCATAATCAGTAAATAATGTTTTGTAAATTTAGATTCCGGATGAGACAACTTATTTTCATAGTGTGGCTATGCCTGCTTGCCAATATTGGCAATTGCCAGGTGGCGGCCATTCAGATATTGGGTAATACTGGTTCATTCTTTGAATGTGTAGATAATCCGGTTGCAATAGCGGTTGAAAATTGTCGTTCCCGATCTGTAAAGGTGAGTATTGATAGTGGTTCAATTACTAGGTGTAAAGGCAGAAAGAATATAAATTACCTGGTCCATCCGGCACATGAGGGTTATGCAGTAATCACGGTTAAGAAGAAGAAGAAAACTATTGCAACCAAACGGTTTAAAGTAAATCCATTTCCTTTTACTATTGAATTAAATGGGAAAACTGGTGGTGACATGGACCAAAGTTCATTCGTAGTACAGACCCACCTTTCGGCAAGTATTGGATTGGATATTCAGGGTAATTTCCCTATTTTAAGTTATTCAGTAATTATAAACAGGAAGAATGAAGCGATTTTTAAAAGAATTATCTCCGATGGCAGAAATGGAAGATTTGATTCAGTTACACAGGAGTATTTTTATACTCTTGAAAACAATGATTCCGTTTTCTTCAGAGATTTTATAATCAAAGGATGTGATGGTACAAACCGTAGTACAGATCAATTTCTGGCTTTTAAAATAACAGGAGCTGTTAAACACGAGAAACCTATCCATACACCTGGCGAAGAATACGAAATCATTGATCCTGTTACAGGGGAAAGAGTAATAAAAAGATATTGAACTGAAAGAGTTTTAATCTCTGTATACCGTAAAAATAAAATGGTGATTTTGGGAGCATTATCATATAGCCCACGGTTTCAACCGTGGGGATGTCATAAACACGGTCCAAATAACGGTTTTAAGCGTTTAGCTATATTCATTGTAAACAATAGAAACGGTTGGAAAGCATACATTATTCTTACCCACGGTTGAAACCGTGGGATATGTTTATAGCTGTTTTATAATTGAATTACCCTACAATTCCTTCCTCAACCTCGCCACCGGTATATTCATCTGCTCCCGGTATTTAGCCACTGTGCGGCGGGCTATGCTGTAGCCCTTTTCGGCCAGCATCTCCGTAAGCACATCATCCGATAATGGCTTACGTTTGTTCTCTGCAGTTATGAATTCATTGAGTATGGTCTTCACTTCCCTTGTCGATACTTCTTCTCCGCTTTCCATCTGCAGTGCCTCAGAGAAAAAGTACTTCAGCTTATAAGTACCATATTCAGTCTGCACAAACTTACTGTTGGCAACCCTTGATACTGTTGATACATCCAGCGTTGTGAGGTTGGCAATATCTTTAAGTATCATTGGCTTCAGTTCCGTTTCATCTCCTGTCAGAAAGAACTCCCGCTGAAATGCCATTATTGCCTGCATGGTATGCAGCAGTGTATGCTGCCGCTGCTTTATTGCATCAATAAACCATTTGGCCGAATCCAGTTTCTGCTTTATGAAAAGCACAGCATCCTTTTGTTGCTTGTTCTTCTTTTCACTCCTGTCATAGGCCTTTATCATATCCCTGTATCCTTCCGATATGCGCAGTTCAGGAGCATTCTTCGAGTTAAGCGATATTTCCAGTATGCCGTTATTGTTAAAAACAAAAAAGTCAGGAATAATATAGCTTTCAGCCTTGTTTACTGTATAAAAAGCACCACCCGGTTTTGGGTTGAGCTTTATGATAATATTGATCACATTTTTGAACGCCTCATCAGTAATCTCCAGGTGCCGCTGTATTTTTTCGTAGTGTTTCTTAATAAACTCATTAAAATACTTGTCAATCACCATGGATGCATCCCGGGTTGCCTTCGATTGCGGCATTCTCTGAATCTGCAGCAGCAGGCAATCTTGCAGGGTTACTGCGCATATACCCGGCGGGTCAAATTGCTGTATCTGGTGCACCAGCGCGTTTATCTCATCTGCATTGGTATCTACATTCTGCCCGAATGCCAGGTCATCCACAATTGAATTAATCTCCCTGCGCAGGTAGCCGTCTTCATCCAGGCTGCCAATAATCTGTTCGGCTATTTTATGGCTACGGTCATCCAGCTCCAGCATTCCCAACTGGTCAAGCAGGTGTTCATGAAAACTGGTTTCCACTCTTGCCGGTGTATCCACCCGCTCATTTTCACCTCCGCCATAATAGTCATCACTGTAGTCATAACCACTGCTGTCATCATCTTCACGCCTCAGAAAATCGTCCAGATCCACTTTTTCGGCAGTATCACTGCTCAGTTCTACTTCCTCTGTTGGTGTTTCTCCGTCTTCTCCTTCCCCGGATGGTTTTTCCAGTTCGTAATTATCCTGGTCAGGGGTATTGCTTTCCAGTTCAAATTCCAGAGCTGGGTTTTCTTCCAGTTCTTCTTTTATTCTTTCTTCAAGGTTGGCAGTAGGTATCTGCAGCAGTTTCATAAGCTGAATCTGCTGGGGAGATAATTTCTGTAAAAGCCTTAACTGGTTCGACTGTCTGAGCATAATTTTTCTTCAGGACTGTCTGCAAAATTAGAATTTATAGCCACAAAACACTACAAAACAGGCTTGCAATCCTTTATTATTTATTTCGGGCCTCTTTTGTTAAAATATTTTTTTTTAACCCGATTGATTGTATATTCGTTGAAATATTGAAGTTGTGGCGGGAATAGCAAAAAAACCATATATATCTACATCCTTTTCTTATATCCCATTAGAAGAGACCTTACAGATAGCTCCAAAAAAGAAAAAACTTTTTATAGGTATTCCTAAAGAAAATTCTTTCCAGGAAAACCGTATTGCTCTCACACCCGAGGCTGTTTCTGTTTTGGTAAATGATGGTCATGATGTAGCTGTTGAGCATTGTGCCGGCGATGGTTCTTTTTATTTCGACAACGATTACAGTGAGGCCGGAGCACATATTGTTTATAACAAAGCTGATTTGTTTAAGGCCACCACTATTATAAAATCTGCTCCCATTTCCGACGAAGAAGCGGTGCTGCTGCAACCCAACCAGGTAGTTTTTTCTCCTATCCATATGCCTTTGCTCAAAGAAGGTATTTTGGAGCAACTTGTGGCAAAAAAGATTATCGCCATAGCTTTTGAGTCCATCAAGGACGATGCTGGTACTTACCCCATTGTGCGCTCCATGAGCGAGATAGCAGGCAACTATGCTATACTTACTGCTGCAAGATACCTGGCCAATACCGATAATGGAAAAGGTGTTTTGCTGGGCGGTATTTCGGGCGTGCCTCCTGCCAGGGTACTTATTATTGGTGCCGGAGTAGTGGGCGAATCTGCTGCCCGCGCCGCTTTTGGTCTTGGAGCTAATGTAAAAATATTCGACAATTCCATCTACCGCCTAATGCGCCTGCAGAACAACATAGGCCGCCGGTGCTTTACATCAGTACTTGACCCATACACTTTGTCTGAAGAGCTGATGAATGCAGATGTAGCCGTAGGTGCATTGAAACCGGTTAATGGCGTTACGCCCGTAGTGGTTTCAGAGCAGATGGTACAGAACATGAAGGCCGGCTCTGTGATCATTGATGTGAGTATGGATCGCGGAGGCTGCTTCGAAACTTCAAGACTCACCTCTCACGAAAAACCTACTTTCAAAAAATACGACGTCATTCATTATTGTGTACCAAATATTGCTTCAGCCGTTTCGCGCACTGCTTCAAGAGCAATAAGCAATGTATTAATGCCCATTATGCAACAATGTGCCGACCTTGGCGGCGCCGAAGAACTGGTACAGGCCAAAGCTGGTATCCGCAGAGGCGTGTATATGTACAAAGGTTGTGTTACCAATGCCCCCATAGCCAAAAGGTTCGGTTTTAAGTATACCGACCTCGACCTGCTGCTTGCCTCACTCGGTTAATACTGCATACCTATACCGTATCATAAAGCACTAATCATGCTTACTTCTGTAAATATTTATCATCATTCAGGGGAGAAACGCCTTAATTCTTTTCAATGATGAACCGTTGGGTACTGTTTATTCCATCTCCTCTTATGATTAGCAGATAAATACCACTCGCCATTCTCTCTGTTTTATAAGAGTCAAACACTACATTATTCCAGCCTTCCGCGGCATTTGTATTGGTAACCGGAATAACCTCCCTGCCTGCAATATCGGTTACTGAAATACTTACATGCTCAGGATAGGGTAGGGAAAATGAAACCACGAAATTACCAGCCGATGGGTTAGGTAGAATAACCGGGTTAAACTCATAACCTGCAACATTTCCGGTACCGGTAGTTACAGGCAGTCCGTTGGTATCGCATACGCAAGCATTACGGCGGATATCATGGCGGAACATAGTCCAGTCTGGCCCTCTGCCAGTGCCCCAGGAGAGGCAAAAAGCATAGCCATAATCGGTTGGTGTAGTGCTGTCACTTCGACCTTTTCCCCCTATTATAAACACATCGAGCACGCTATCATGGTCGAAATCGGAAATTATGGGTGCATTATCCACCTCAAAAATACTGCTGGTATCACCCAGTACGGTATTGGCATAATTCCTTAGGTCGAAGCTCCGTATGACCGACCCTGTGTGGCCATCCAGTGAAATCAGTTTGCCATAATCAGTGCAAAAGGTTACATCTTTATAATGGTCATTGTTTACATCGGCTACTGCCGCACCCCGGAAATTGATATAATCTCCTAATGGTGCAGTATAGGTCCACATTGCAGAGTCATGCCTGTTCACGGCGCGAACACTGGATCCATCCATGTAGATAATATCCAGAAAACCATCATTGTCAATGTCTGCCAGGGTTACCGGCGCACCAATATATCCGTGGGCCGCTTTGGATACCGAATCTACCCAAAGCAGCACACCATCTGATGACCGGATACAGTACAGATAACCATCGTAATCACCAATCACTATTTCCTTCTGTCCATCCCTGAAAAGGTCACCCACTGCAGGCCCGTGGTAGAGCAGGTTGTGTGTATAATGCTTCCACTTAAGGCTATGGTCGCTGGCACGGTAGCACGCTATACGGTTGCTATCCAGTGTAAAATCCCAGGTAGCTACTGCCAGATCCAGCTCAGCGCCATTCTTGATTATTGCCGGTTCGCTCTCAATTGCTGCATTGGTATCCACAAGCAATGTCCATTTTTTCGCTCCGGTCTGTCCGTTCAGGCATTGGACATCGCCATAGAAAGTGCCATGCAGTACTTCCTGTTTGCCATCTCCGTCCACATCGGCTGCGGAGGGTGGAGAATCGCTGCCACCGGTTATTGTTTTCCATTGCACGTAACCCGAATCGGCATCCAGGCAAATAGTAGTATCCATACACGATCCGGGAATAACTACCTTATAATTGCCGTTTCCGAACGGGTCAAAGATCAGTGGCCCTGCATCATTGCATCCGCCCGAAGGACCCGGCTGCGGGTGTTTCCATTTAAGGCTGCCATTTTCAGAATTAAGACAGTAAACGTTACTGTCGTTCCAATAAGTACTGAATATTAATTCCAGTTTGCCGTCTCCATCCACATCTACGGCTGCTGTTTGCCCAAAGGAAACATCTTTGAGGTTATAATGCCATTTCATGGTCTGAGCCTGCAAAGCCACTATGTAAACACCTGATAAGAGCAGTAATAAAATCCTTTTCACGGATATTAATTTTGAATTATAAAGATAAACCTTTTGATACGCTTTAGTGATCTTTTCCTACACTTTACAATATAATTTAAGCAATCCTTTTTCCCCGATTCAATCCTACCTTTGCCTTATGAAGATAAATAAAACCGCATTATTCCTCGTTACATTTTTTATTGCCCTGGCCATAGCATTTATAGGCTATGTTTTTCCGAAAATAACAGCCAATGAAAAGCAAAAACCTGTATTGCCAATAATCGGGAACGACCAGAACCACCATGTTTCGGCATTCTCTTTCACTAATCAGGAGGGTAAAATAATAACCGATAATGATGTAAAAGGTAAGATATGCGTGGTGGAATATTTTTATGCCACCTGCAAGGGCATATGCCCTAAAATGAATGAAAATCTTGTTACCGTATATAAAGCATTCAAGGGCAATAAGAATGTAATGATATTGTCGCATACGGTTGATCCGCTCAAAGATTCGGTAAGTGCGCTTAAGACTTACAGTTTGCGTTTTGATGCCGACCCAAATCAATGGATGTTCCTGACCGGAGATAAAAAACAACTGTATGATATGGCCCGGTACAGCTACCTCATCAATGCCGAGGATACCGCCAATGGGGTAACCATTACCGATGATTTTATTCACGACAAGCACTATACTCTTGTAGATGGTTTTGGCCGCATACGTGGCTTCTACGACGGTACAAATGTTGATGAGGTAAAAAAACTCATAGCAGATATCCGCCTGTTATTGACAGAAACAAATCCATAATAGCGGTGAGTCTGGTTGCTCCTGTTTAAGCACTCCGTAGGTTGCAATTAAATCAGGTCTGGCCTGATTCGGAACCTGCATAGATACTCCTTCATAGGCCTTCTCACCTCCGCGCCTGTTATTCTGATACGGTACATTTCACTCCCCGTTGTCTTTCTTGGCTCTTCTGTTCTCTGCTCTATCGGTCTCCGCTCTCAGGTTCCGGGGTTTCTACCTTCATAAAGGTATGCTCCTCTTTTTTCCTTATCCCGAAATTCCAGTTAGCATTCAGCCCGAACCGCCTGGTGTCACCTTGTCGCAGGCCATAGGCATTTATATCGCCCTGCAATATGCTGAACCGGGTATAATTCGTCCCGAACATATCAGTTACACTCATCGTTACCTTCAGTTTTTTATGCAGAAACTGGTGGTTGATGCTCATATTCAGCGCACCGAAAGCGTTTAGTTCATAAAAATTGATCTGGCTCTTGTATCTCAGAAAACCGTTCAGTACCAGCTGAGTCAGCTTGCTCAGTTTCAGGGTCTGGTAGGTGAAGAAGGTCCAGCTGCCATGCTCATAATGAAGTGGTGCGCCTTCATATTGCCCCGAATAAATGTTGTGGTTGTATTGTGCCCCGAGCACAAAAAAGTAAACTTTACCCGGAGGTATGGCCCCCAGGCCTTTCAGGTATATTTCCTTGTTACTGCCCAGGTTGTCGTAGGTGCGGTAGGTCTGCAGCTGATTGGTTGGCGACTGATAAATCACCTGTGAAAAGAGGTCAGTAATATCATTATAGCCTATAGCCAGCAGCGGACGTTCATCCACCGAAATATTCGCTTCATAAGTCTGTGTGAACTGAGGCTTCAGGGATGGGTTACCCGTCTCCGATAAGTACTGATCCACATACTTCGGAAATGGGTTCAGGTATTCATAGCTTGGCCTGGTTATTGTCTTCTTGTAGATCAGGTAGCTCCGCAATTCATATCCCGCTATTTTCATCACCTTGCGGCTTATGTATATATACGGAAACAGGTCGGTGCGGTTCACCTTATATCCAGTATCTGCCGGCACGGTCTGGTTGCCATTCATATTTGTATGCTCCAGCCGTGTGCCAGCCTTTATCAGTATGCCGCTGAAATCCTTCGACACCTGCAGGTACCCTGAATATATCCGCTCATCGTAGCCGTAGGCATTTGTCCGGTTATGGTCCCTGGATGTTATACCCAGGGCAGTAATTGTATAATCTGTGTGGTTGTCAAACCAGACACCTGACATTTTAATACCGGTCTCCAGCGTAGTTTTGAATAGTAGCTTCTTAGTAATATCCGTATGCAAAGACACAAACTGCAGATGAGTGTGGATATTGCCGTTGCCATTAATGCTTGCCGTCAGAGGTAAAGTATAATTCGTTTTGTAGTCTTGCGTAGAGCTGGTGGGTACATAGTTGTATGAAAGATCTGTAGTCCATTCAGAGCCCGAAGTGTCCATTTTGTACTTCGTGTTGAGGCCCTGGGTAATATTCAGGTTGCTGGCATTATTATTAAGCGCTGTATTGTATTGCACAGCCTCTGTGCCGGTGCTCATTTGGGCTACTGTAGCCGGACTGTTGCTCTGGCTCTGGTTGTTGTTGGCGCTGATGTGTCCGTCGTAGGTAAAATCCCATTTGGTATTTGGCGTATAGGCCACACTGTAATACCCAAAATAACCAGATGAAGGATACCGGGTATAAGCGTTTTGCGAGAACAGCGAATCCACTGCCACAGTCCTGTTGGTTTCCAGCCGCTCACCCGTTTCGCGGTGGCTAGCCTGCAGGTTCAGGGTGGTGTTCCACTTTCCGGTATTATTGCTGATCATAAAGCCCGCAAACTGGTTGCCATATGTGCCTTGATTTACACCACCATTGGCGCTGCCGGTAACGCCTATATGCACCCCTTTTTTTAGCACTACATTCACAATACCCCCGCTGCTCGATGCATCATATTTCGAGTTGGGTGTGCGCAGTATTTCTATCTTCTCTATAGAGTTGGGCGGCAGGCTTTTGAGCATTGCAGCCACATCGGCATTGCTCATTTTCTGCTCCCGGCCATTGATGTATATAGAAGCAGGGGTAGTACTTGTGATGTATATATTACCATCCTGGTCCATAAACAGGCCCGGTATCTTCTCCATTATATCGTAGGCATTGGTGCTGCTCTGTGCCAGCTCTTCAGGGTCTACAATTGTCTTATCATCTTCCTGCCGCAGCAGTGGCTTTTTAGAAACTATCTCCACACCGCCCAGCGCTTTGGTATCTGCCTCAGCCACCAGCGTAAATTCCGGATGTTCCCCCTTTACCATTATGTTTTTGCTCACAGGTTTATAAGTCACAGCAAACATCCGCACCATATATTTCTGCCCTTGTACCAGCGTAAAAAATATTTTTCCATTACTATCACAGCTACCCTCATCATGGTCATTCACCGAGTCGGTGGCACTGCTCACCTGCATAGCCGAATATGGCACAGCCACATTATCCTTATCTGTAACCTTGAAGGCTACCTTTACCCTTTGGCTGAAGGCCTGGAGTGAGAAGAAAGTGCAAAGGAGAAGGAGGATGGGGATTTTTTGGGCTGGCATGAGGCAAAGATAAATAATGTCTGAACCCTGATTGGTATGATTAAAGGATATTTATGATTGCACTTCCGGATTATTTCTTTATCTCATACCAGAGCTCCACCATCCCGTTTTTGTAGGCTGTAACATCTTTAAGGTGCAGAGCGTTCTCCTTCCCAATGTGGTCAAAAAACAGCTTTCCTTCGCCCAATAAAATGGGCAAAACTGATAGCCTTATTTCGTCTGCCAGTTTCAACCGGATGAAGTCTCTGGCTAGGTCGGCACCTCCGGCAAGCAATACATTCCTGTAGGTGGTTTTAAGCCTTTCATTTACAAGTTGGTTCAGGCTGCCGTTGTAATATTCCACGTTCTTCCGTTTTTCCGGCAGGTTCCGGCTGGTTAATACTATAGTTGGTGTAGTGCCATAAGGCCAGCCATAGTTTTTCGAAAGCTCCTGGGCGTGTTCATAGGTCCGTGAGCCCATAATATAGCAGTCAATTGTTTTCAGAAAATCTTCCGGGTTTTGCCCTGAGACTCCCTTCTCATAAATATCCACCGTTTCGAACCATTCCACGCTGTTGTCGGGTTTGGCAATGATGCCATCAAGGCTCATAACCATATGTATTGTCAGCTTAAATGAATCTGTTGTCATCTGTGTACTGCCTTTAAAATTCAGATTATTTCAGTTAGTGCTACCTTATCCAAAAACCTCAATGAATTATCGTTCATTCATTGCTATCAAAAAGGCCAGCCGGTAAAGACCACAAACAGCGCCATCAGCAGAAAAACTGCATTTATCATAGCGTGGCTGTTTTCCTTACGCCTGATGTGTGTGTATATGGCGCCGGCCATTATCAGCGCAATAATGGCCGCAGATATAAACGTAAAGTAGCGCCCATACCCCAGCAATCGGGGTACTATCACCAGAAGCCCACATAATAGTTCCGTTCCGGATATCAGCTTAATTATGCCCGGCTTAAAATCCTCAGCCCAGGTACCGCCGCTTGCAATAACCTTCTCTTTGCTTTGGAAAAATTTAAAACTGCCTGTAATTACAAACAGCAAACCCAGCAAGCCTTGCACAATCCAGATAGCAGTTACCATCTCGTTTTATTTTTATACACCGAAAGTATAAAATAAGTTTTGAAAAATGGAAGTGCCACCAATCCTGGCATTACCTTAGGACTGCATATCTATTTGCTACTCCTGAGTTACCAAGAACTAAAAATCAGATGCCTTAATTGGTTATCCTCAGGCTATGGACATAGAGGCATTTGCATGCATTTTAAAACGATCATAAAATGCATGTTCCAGAGCTTCCTGGTGATCGGGATGTGCTATGGTCATCAACAACTTGGCACGCTGTTTCAGATTCTGGCCATACAGGTTCACAATGCCATACTCTGTAGCCACCCAATGTATATGGCCACGTGTTGTTACCACTCCTGCTCCGGGCTTCAGCGAAGGCACTATTCTTGATACGCCTTTATGGGTCACAGAAGGTAGTGCAATAATAGGCTGGCCATCTTCAGACAGTGCTGCGCCTCTTATAAAGTCCATCTGACCGCCTATACCTGAATACTGGTACATACCTATGGAGTCGGAGCATACCTGTCCGGTGAGATCAATCTCAATAGCGCTGTTTATGGCCACCACCCTTGGATTCTGCCGTATCACAGAGGTATCATTTACGTAGGAGATTTCACGGCCCTCCACAAATGGATTGTTATCTACAAAGTCATAAATCTTCTTGGTTCCCAGCACAAAGGAAGTTACAATCTTACCCCTTTGCACTTTCTTGAATTCATTGGTGATTACCCCCAGTTCTACCAGCGGCAAAATACCATCTGAGAACATTTCGGTATGCACACCCAGACCTCTGTGATTGGTCAGGCATTTCAGCACGGCATCGGGTACGCCGCCCACACCCATCTGCAAGGTGGAACCGTCTTCTATGATCCCCGCAATATATTCGCCAATCTTATCCGTTTGCCAGTTCGACTTTGATGAGTAATCCACCTCATATATCGGTGAGTCATGCCACACCATCTTGGTGAATACGGAACAATGCACCATGCCATCGCCCAGCACCCTCGGCATTTTTGGGTTCACCTGTGCAACAACTTTGCGTGCATTGAGCACCGCGGCCAGCGAGGCATCTACCGAAATACCCAAAGAGCAATATCCATGAATGTCGGGTGGCGACACCTGCACCAGCGCAACATCTATGGGGAGTATTTTCTTAAACAATTTCGGTATCTCACTCAGAAAGATGGGTACAAATGCACCATGTTCACCATTGGCCCACTCCCTTACATTCTCTGAAACAAACAACGAGTTGAGGTAAAAGCTCTGTAATACTTCGGGCCGGTTCCAGTTCATCTTACCAAACGTACTCATTGATGTCAGTTCCACATCATGTATTTCGCCTGCACGGTCCAGTAATGCATTCACAAGTATCATGGGAGCAGCTCCGCTGCTATGAATAAAAACCCTGTCTCCACTTTCCACGCATGCAACGGCTTCAGCAGCGGTACAATTAGATATTCTCATATTTAGTTTTTGAATAAAAAGGCAAAGCAATCATCTTCTTTTATGCAATTGCGCCGCAAAGGTGTAATCAATATCCAGAAAAAAAACTGACAACCAGCAGCTTTTTGTATGATTCAGAAAACGTAACAAAAAGGAAATATTGTAGAGGCAGGCGGTACTTACAGATTAACCTGACCATAAGCATGCCACCCAGCATAATTATACATAATTTAATAACACATTACGCCATGGTTACTATCTTTACTAATCTCTGACCCAATTAAACAATCAATCCCGATGAACAATAAATATTTCACGCATAAGTGGGTCAACGCAATACTGCTGATAGCTGTTTTGCAGTATCTTCACCTGCTCTACACCGATATCAGCACCATGGATAAAGTGCTTCGTTGCGTAGACTGCCCTTTCAGGCTGGTATCCCTGTTTTCCTATTTTGATCTTTTGACTATACCCGTAATACTATTTCTATTTTTCAGGCATCTGCGCTGGGGGTGGATTCTTTTATTTGGATCAAAATTGTTCACTATAATCCCCTCACTCATATACTATTTTCACGACTACCTGCCTTTACCATATACGAACCTGTTTCCTTCCTTTCTTCTGGGTATCTTAATGAATGTAGTTGTACTGGTTTTACTCTGGAAACCGGAAGTTACTGAGGTCTTCAATCTTAATAAAAGAATTAAACTGATTACTGTATTGGTAACTGCGCTTTTGTTGCTCCTGGTTTCACTTCCGCGCATTATGTCATAACTGTCTGAAAATAAACATCATCTTATCCAATAGATGCTCATTGCACCTGCATTTCTTTTTAATGATGATTGTAAGATCTTTGTATTAGTAGTCCGGCTGAATCTTTAATGAATTTTCAGTAACCTCAGCAGATTTGCAACCCGATATTGCTTAATATTGCTCATTATCCTTGTTCAGCCCTCCAATAAATACAATTATGAATCGCCTATATCTGCTTGCATTTTTGTTATTGGCTGCCTGTTCTTCAAACAACGAACACATCACAAACAATACTGCCGGAAATTCCACCGGCTCTACAGTTAATAATAATATAGCAGATTCAACATACATGCGCACCGGTTTTTACTTTCTTGCCGATAGTGGTAAGGGAGTAAGCATGCACAAAGACAAATCGGGTGAGACCTATACAATTGATCCCATACCGTTTGCATCGGTCGATAATATCAGTAAAGCAGAATTGGACAAAAACCATCTCAATAAAGGTGATTACACAGAACTGTGTCTGACATTTGATAAAAAAGGAACTGTCGATTTAGCAGAAGGAACAGGTAATCCCCTGCATCCTAAAATCGCAGCAATCGTTGCAAACCGGCTCTTGTTTGTTGTTGATAACAGAACGTCCATCAAAACCGGGGTCATGTGTGTTGGCCTTGTAGGATATTCTGAGCAGGATATGCAGGAAATGCGCATTGCAGTTGATCATAAAAAATGATCTTCATGAAAAATTCTGAATTGTTTTGTTCACTTCAAATATTTCCCATACCTTTGCACTCCCTTGAAAAAGGGGGTAAACAATAATAATATGAAACGTACATATCAACCGCACCGCCGCAGCCGCAAAACAGTTCATGGATTCCGCAAGCGTATGGAATCAGCTAACGGCCGTAAAGTACTGGCTTCGCGCCGCGCCAAAGGCCGTCATAAACTGACCGTATCCGACGAGCGTCGCCTGAAGTAATAAATTAAATCTATCTGCCATTCGTTATACTTTCAAGGTATATGAGCGGCTCAAGCGAGAGCAGCATATTCATACGCTTTTCCACTCAGGGAAAGCGTTTTCTGTTTTTCCCGTAAGATTCATTTATCTGCCCCTTCCCCGTACTAATGCCACCGATGCCCTGGTTATGACCGGCTTTTCGGTACCCAAAAAGAAATTCCGCAGTTCAGTTCACCGCCACCGTATCCGCAGGTTGATGGCAGAAGCCTGGCGGCTCAACAAACATCTGCTTTACGATGTAATACCTTCCGGTCAGCAACTGCACTTATTCCTTATCTTTACCGACGTTAAAATGCCTGTATACGAAACCGTTTCATTAGCGGTAATTAAAGGCATCAATAAGTTATCCGAAACCATCCTGAAGGCAGGAAATCAAACAAGTGAATAAACTCTTCTCTATATTGTTTCTTGGTCTGATCCGGTTTTACCAGGGGGCCATTTCGCCATTCCTGGGGGCCCGTTGCCGGTTTACCCCCACCTGCAGCGCTTATGGAGTTGAGGCTATTAAAAAACATGGTCCTTTCAAAGGGGGCTGGCTCACCCTGAAGCGTTTTTTCTCCTGCCATCCCTGGGGCAGGCATGGGTATGATCCGGTACCATAATCAATAATATTATTTCAATAAAAGCTGTTGAATTCCGTACTTTAAGCCTTTCAGCTATATTTATAATTAGAAATATAGGTATAGGCGTTTAGATCGCAATAATGTAGCTTTGCCTTATGGAGAGGCGAATTACCTTTGCAGGTGTGAATTCAATTATGTTCCACCAACGGTTTAAAACAGACGACGACTGCCTGGAATATTTATCCGGCGTTA
>CAIVEH010000243.1 GCA_903904855.1 uncultured Bacteroidota bacterium
ACCATTGGCCTGAAATAGTCAGAATCGGCAATACTCAAAAAATTATCACCACACACGGAACAAACAGGGCAGGCTTCCTGATCGGTGTAAGGAAATGCTCCGACCCTCCTGATGAATTAAAGAAGCTGCAATCTATCCTCCATATAAAACACAAACCATTTGCCAAACGAAAATCTGTAGTACACAAACCGAAACTCAAAAAAAATGAAACACCTTACAATCAACACTTTACCGACAACTAGCTGCAATGTGGGTTAGTTGTGTCACACTTTCAAAGTGTGGCACACTCTAAGCAAGTAAAACGGTATTCAAATCTGATTAAGCCATATGCTCACTCCTTCTTTACTTCAATTATTTCCCTTAGCCTGATGTCTTTAGATGAGCTGCCTATCATTATTCTGAAGGTGCCAGGCTCAATTACCCGCTGCATTTTATCATTAAGCAACTGCAACATAACAGGGGGTATTTTAAAGCTAACCACTTTTTCTTCACCTGCTTTTAAATGGATCCGCTTAAATGCTTTTAGCTCTTTTACCGGGCGTACTACCGAAGCCAGTTCATCGCGGATGTATAACTGCACCACTTCATCGCCATCAAATTTGCCTGTGTTTTTAAGCTTGAAATTTATCCAGGCTGTTTCGCCTGCTTTGATTTTCTTTTTAGAAACAGTACATTTTCCATATTCGAATTGTGTATAGCTTAGTCCATAACCGAATGGGAATAGCGGCTGGCCGCTGCCGTCATTATAGTCATCGCCCCGGCCTGTTGGCTTGTGATTGTAGGTTAGAGGCAGTTGCCCTTCAGACAGAGGAAAGGTAATTGGCAGTTTACCTGATGGACTTACTTTACCCAGCAGTATATCTGCAATAGCTTTGCCACCATCCTCACCGGGATACCAGACATCCACCACGGCATTAACTTTATCCAGCCAATTGGTCATTGTAATTGCACTGCCACCGAATAATAGAACAACAACAGGCTTACCAGTAGCAGCCAGGCGCAGTATCATTTCTTCCTGCCGGCCAGGTAAATTCAGTTTGCTCCTATCCTGAAACTCTCCTTCGTTAATACCGGCAGCTACAATTACCACATCACTTTCGCTTGCCAGTTTAACTGCTTCTGTTATTCTTTGTTCTGATTCATCAACTACCTCTGCATTCCATATTAATTTCAACCTTGAATTACCCGAAGGCTCTTTGTATTCAATTTTGAGCTTGTAATCCTTATCTTTTTCAAAATTGAATTCAGCAACATTTGTACTGTAAGATTGCTTGTCCCAGGTATTGATCAGCAGTTTGTTATTGAGGTAGAGTTTATATCCCTCATTGCCCTCTATACCTATTTTGAATTTACCGGTTTTGGGAGCTGTTATATTGCCGGTCCACCGGCAGGAGAAAAAGTCGTAATTGAGTTTTGGGTCGGGTGAAAACAACGTCCATTGAAAATCAATTTTAGCATCGGTGCGCTCTATAATTGGTTTGCCTTCAAGCGACACATTATTATAATAGATGCCTTTTAATCCCAGTATTTTTTTATTCTGTTCTTTTGTGAATAAATATTCGGGTGCAACAACATTATAAGATGTATTATCTCTACCACAACCTTCGGCAAACTGAACAGATTTCCCTTGTCCGACCGCATTCCGTAAGGCATGAAGCAAACTGATTTTATGGTTGCCAAGGCCACTGTAACCGCCCAGCCTTGCCTCAGTGGCATCGGGTCCTATAAGGGCAATCTTCTTTACTTTGGCAGACAGGGGCAATTCTTTTTTATCATCATTCTTTAGCAGAACGATGGATTCAAGGGCTGCTTTTTTAGGTAGTTTGTTGTCTCTAGCGGCATACCCTGTTTTGCTCGCAGCCAAAGGCGTAACATAAGGATTTTCAAATAGGCCCAATTCGAATTTTGCCCTTAATACCCTGGCTACGGCGCTATCCAGTTTAGCTTTATCAACTTTACCATCAACGAATGGCTTCTCAAATAATTTTGCATGTTCTATATCCGTCTGGAAAATTACATCCAGGCCATTTTCAATTGCCTGCTTGCCGGCATCTTCGTAGCCTGAAGCTGTAAAGTGCAGTACATTGGCACCACCTACACCTCCGGCATCTGAAATTACAAAACCCCTGAAACCCCATTCCTTCTTCAGCTTTTCGTTCAGCAACCAGTCATTGGCAGAGCAAGGGCTGCCGTTAAGGGAGTTGTAGGCGGTCATTATGCTGCGGGCCATGCCCTGTTGAATGCAGGCTTTGAACGGAACAAAATAATTTTCTTCAAGTATCCGCTCATTGAGGTCGATGGGGTAACTGTCCCGGCCGCCATCGCCATGATTGACTACAAAATGCTTGGGTGTGGTGATGACGCCCATTTGCTCAAATGCCGATACATAAGCCACTCCCATTGCCGCCGACAATACAGGGTCTTCGCCATAAGTTTCTTCCACACGGCCCCAGCGCACATCGGTGGCGAGGTTCACCACTGGCGACAATACCAGCCTGATGCCCCTTATCTTGCATTGGTAGGCGATATTTAAAGCAATCAGGCTCATCAAATTAGTATCCCAGGTTGCTGCCAAGGCTATTGACTGAGGGTAAGCAGTGCCGCCGGAGCGAACCAGGCCATGCAACGCCTCATCGAATATAATTACAGGTATCCCCAGCCTTGATTGTTCTATAAAATACTTCTGAATGGAGTCTATCTTTTCAATGGTGTGAAGCGCATCCTGAGCCTGACTACCTCCAATTATCTGCTCAGCCGGTTGATTATTCAAGGAGCCCCTGTCTATCTGAAATCCGAACAGACCTGCTTTAAATTGCTCCGGATGAGCGCCTAAATCGCCAGGCACCATAAACAACTGTCGGAATTTTTCCTCCGGTGTCATCCGGGATAATAAATCCTGAACTCTTTTTTCAATGGGGAGTGTCGGATTTTTGTATGGGAGTATTTGCTGTGCAAAAGAAATAACGGGCAAGGAAATTATGAGAACAATTGAAAAGATTGTTCTCCTGCAAATGGTATTATTTAAAATATTCAGACTCATAATTTGCTTGCTATTTAATCACTATTTCATCAACAAATACCCACGAAGACCCTCCAGCGGATGGGTGCCAGTCGGGCAGGCGCAGGGTACCCTTTACTTCAAATTTTACATACCTGAATGCAGTTGTTCCTGGCTTAAACTGCCATACCCTGGTTAGCTCAGTTTTCTGCTGATCGCCTTCCATTTTTAGTTCTCCAGCAGTGATAAAGTCCACACCATTTTCAGATACCAGGCAGGTAACAGACGCAGGGTGCAAGATCCAGCTTTTGGCATCCCAGAGTGTACTGATTTCAATAGACTTGGCGTTAAATGGTTTTTCTAAATCCAACACCAGCGAAAAATTCTTCCCTTCCCAGCCCAGCCAGTGCACCTTATAATCATTGGCCCCTCTTACGCCATTAGTGAGGAATGATAAATCGCCATTACTGTATTTGGTTGATGGCAATGGTTTTGCAGTTACCTTCTTACGGAAGGCATAATTGCCTTTTACCTGTATATTAATAAATCGCAGTGAGCTTTCGTAATAATCTTTTGGTGTAAGGCCCGATTCATTGAGGTGGGTTACATTCGACTGCTTACAGGTGGCATAGAAGGTTTCCAGCATTTGCTTCATAGTGTCATTGAGTATGAAATTATCACCTTTCTCAATATACCATCCCCGTTTCCCGAACATATCATTTTTGCCTATTTCCATCATTGCATATTGCAATGGAAGCCGTGCAATTCTGGTATGTAATAATCTGCCTGAGTCATTTTTTACAGCCTGCTCCGCATCCTTAAAATAAGCATCATACTTCAATACATTTTCAAAAGACAGATAATCATTCTGGTGCGCTACCGGATGCCCATATATATCCAGCCCGGTACCTGATTTAACTGATTCGCTTTCCAGCCGATCCATATATTGCCGGATTTGAAAACCTGCCTTACCATAATAACCATTCAGAAATTCATTTTTCAGTTCTTCAATATTTGTATTGGGGTTCCACAAAAGTCGGGAGATAAGGTAAAGTTTTAATTCAGAAAACTCCTGCCCTATTGAGATATTGGATTGCTGGAAATGAGCTCTGACATTGTTTTTGCAGAAGAATTGTATGTTGGGTTGCAGTACATGCAGATTAGGAAACGGGCTTACAGAATGTGCAAAGTCAATTGTATAATCCCACAGGTAGATTCGTTTGCAGATTTTGCCCCAATCCTGAATGTCTTTTACAAATGATTGGCTGCCGGGGTCCTGCTCAATTGGTATGCTGCGGTTCAGCTCTATGGTGCAGAGCATTAACTGCACATTGCTCAGAGGCTTTGTTACTACTGGTGCGGGCCTGCTGAACTGGTAAGCAAGCGTAGATATTATCTTATCCGGGAATCGTTCTGCGACTTTGTTTACAAACCTGATTATTGGGCCTGCCGGGCTTTTTTCTTCATCAATTATTTTCTGGCACTGGTCGCAGTGGCAAAAGGAGAAATTATCGTTCTGGCTAACAGACCAATATAGTTTATCAGGCTGCTTACTCATTTCATTTTGCAGCTTATCTATGACCAGCTTAAGCACATCCGGATTGGAAAGGCAGAGCTGATCAATGATGCGCTTGCCGTTCATAAATGCAAAATACTCGGGGTGCGATTTATAATATTCCTGCCAGGGAACCAGCCGGTTGAAGGTGTGCACATAATACCCCTGGGCATAGTATTCTTCTATGGTATTCAGCCGGTTCCAATCAATGAATTCCTGGTCTACCTGGTCAGAAATATTTATGATGCGGCAATCGTTTAAAGGTTCATCAGCAAAATCAATGTAGGGCAGGGTCAGGTTTTTGTTATGTGGTATAACTTTATAGTCCTTGCTGTAATAATGGCAGCCCAGATAGTGCTCCAGCAGATAAACTACACCATAAATACATCCTTTGCGGTTGCCTCCTTTTATTATCAAACCAGTGTTATTTGTGTTAATTGTAAACCCATCCGGGTTCTTTACTTTATCTTCTGTAGATATTATTATGCAGTGATCTGTTTTTTGATCTGACACAGGTAAAGTACATCCCGTAATTTGCTGAATATAGCTTTGCAACATCAGTGCAGCTGTTTGTTCATTCTTAGTTGCCTTTTCCGATACCCAAATAGAATAGTTGCTTTTTCCATCTTTTACAAGGGTTAATTGGGGCTTATCCTTAGCCTCTGAAAACAGAGAAACAAACAACAGGCTGATTACAGATACAACCCTCTTGTAGCTACCGCAAAGCCTTAGAAATGACTTTTCATTCATACTATTCCATTTTTTATAAGCACCTGTTTCTCATTTTAGCAGGTACTCACTAACTCCCATTGGTGCCATCGAAATTTTGCCTGATTTGTCTAACTCTTCACCGGTTTTTCTGATAACCATTTTATAAGGTTGTAGCGACTTCCAAATAATACCGGTTTTTTGCATTTGGGCATCAGTGTTAAACAATCGAATGATAAAACCACCATATTCCTGAGGCGTAACACTCGTAACAATAATCCTGGTGTTGGTCAGTTCGAAAAGGCTTTTTGAAATCATATTTGTATCTATGATCGGTATGGGAATTAATGGTTGGGTAAATTCTTCTGCTGCAATTTCCATTTTGTCATTTTCTATAGCATCGTGAAGCCTTAAACAGTATTTAAAATGTGCTACACCTTCCTGATCCGCTTTATAATTTGTATGCCAGTAATTGTCCATTGCGTAACTAAACCAGGTGCTTGTCGGCGTGCCTTCCTTTTTCCACTGTTTAAGGCTTGAATTCACAGTAAGCTGTTCATCAATCATTGTTTCGGGCTCCAATAATGGTGCTTCCATAAATATCATTTGTATCCCTTTACTGCCTGAAGATACATCCATCCACCGCCGGCCATATAGATAGTCGGCATTACTGCCTTTCAGTTGATCTACTAAATAGGTCATGGTGCCATAGCCTGCATCGAAGGTTGTTTTATTTAAGGCCGGATTAAACGGAAACCCAAAATGAACGCTTTCCTTTGTGCGTACTGGTTTTTTGTCAACAATATTTTCAATAAATACTTCCTTGCTCCCTGCCACCAATGAAATTCTTCTTTCCAGTTTGTTGGCGCCCGGTGCTTCTGATACGATACTCACTGTGGATTTAAATTGCCCTCCTTCCACAAATTTAATATGTACAGAATTATTTGTAGTTGCCTCCGCCGGGTTTAAGCCTGGCACATACCAGTAACTATTTAGCCCCTCGTTATTAAATGCCCCTGCATAATTAAATTTATCTTCAGTGTGAATATTGATGATGCTTCCATTGCTTTTATCCCATACTACAGTCACAATGCCATTGGAAGTTGAACTGTCGTTGTTGGTAAACATACTTTTCAACAGAGTTGGTCTTGCGTCTGATATTTCAAATACAGCATAGCCCAGCGCAGGGATATCCGTTGCCATAAACATTATAGCGCCATTATTTAAGTGTTGCAATGGCTGAAGGTTACCAGAGGCATTTTTTACTGAATTGCCTTTAATTGAAGCTGGTAGCGTAACAAGGCCACTGCGTTTCCATGAAGAAGTATTGAATACTGCTATCCTTTTTGAAGCAGGGTTGGTTATCGGTTCGAGAATTTCTTGTTCAATAGTTTTTACTTCGGTATCACCATCCAGCATAAACTGTTTTTTTATGCGCCATTGCTCCTGCACAAAATGCAGGTCGGGTTCAGATGTGCTGTTGTAAGCTCCCCAGGTATGTTCGTGAAACATAATAATATTTCTCCACGCCTCATAAAATTGTTGCTCTTTATATTTCTTTGGGTTTACAATTGAATACAATGTTTCCAGTTGTTGCAACCGCAAACTGTTCAGCCGGTTTTTACCTTCTTCCGCAGCAGTCGATATCGCGCCATCTTCCCAATAAGGTGTGATATCTCCCTTTACTACCGGCAACTGATCGCCATACTTCTGTTCAAATTCTTCAAATAGTTTTTCGGTAGTATTCAGCACCAGCTTTGGTGATTTATATTTTTCATTCCATTCTTTTACAAACCTTGAAATTGTGGAGTCAATCGGGCCGTTATCTGCAACAATGTTATAGCGCCATTGCACAATGTCGTAAGGGTATTTTTTTTCATCAAGTTCATTCAGGTAGGTGGCGATTTTTTTGGGGCCACGGTCGAAAACTCCGCCAGGCGCTGTGCCGTGCCATGATGAATAGCCTTTACCTGCGGTCCAGAATAGTATTTTCTCTTCGCCTGAAGGGGAGAGCCACCACACAGGTTTATCGGCCCAGTTCCTTACAAAATGCCCAACCCGGTCGCCCATAAAAGGATGTGTTTCGCCCATATAATTCGGGCCACTTGAAAAGTACCTTACCCCACCATGCGCCAGTGCGGTAATAGTCGTCCAGGCATAGCCCGGAATATCAGAGATCATAGCGCTTTTCAGATTAAGACCATATTCCTTATTCAGTTTCTGCGCATAATCAGTATAATGAAAAGTCTCTTCTGGCTCACTTAGCCCGGTAAGGATATTTGCGTATAAAGCAGAGAGGCCGATATTTCCTTCCTTTACAGCTTTAATGAATGTTTCTTTTTGTTGCGGAGTTGCCCACTTCATCCAATTCTCCACTGCCCATATGGATTCTATATTCCATTTAAACCTGGAGCCTTCCGGGTATTCTTTGGTAGCCTCAATCATTTGTAGGGCATCAACTATATTTTTGTTGTGAATTTTTAAGACCTCTGTCTGCAGGTGCGAATACCCAATATCGGTATGCGAATGGTGTATCAGATTTAGTTCCCTATAAGTTACAGGTTGCAGTTGCACAAACTTATTAAGCAGCAATTTTTCACCCACCATTACTTTTATCATCACACTGTCCTTATGCTTCACAGCCTCCAACGGTATATCAAAATTATTAACACCGTTCTGTACCGTAAAGGTGTATTTTTCATTATTGTTCACTGTTACATTAAAGGGCGAGGGCTTGCCAAAATGCAGGGCAGTCAAAACAGCAGGCTGTTTCCCATTTTTAAGCAGAAAGGGCATTGGTTCCACATCCACCTTCTCTTCAAAAGAAAATTTGAAAGTCATGTACCAGTCGTTACTGTTCTGTGCCTGCCCAACTATCTTTAACCGTACCGGTTTACCCGGTTTAACCCTGCTCAAAGGTAAACGCAGATAAGCCAGGCCGTGTGCATCATTAGCACCATCTCTTTTAGTTTGCTGGAATATAAGAGCTGTGCTGTCGGGGGCTTTAAAAATCCAGTTTGGATGCTGGTGCGCCGGGTATGTAGTAAAAGTCAGTACTTTTTCATCATTAATATACAAATCAAAGTTTCGCTCTCCGTTGCTTGTTCCCGATGAATGCGCTGCCACCCAACTGAAGTAAACATAAGGCCCTTTTGCATCTTCAGGTACCGGTGCCGTTTCCCACTCAATTACCTTATTACCATCAGTGGCACGTGTAAGTAATGATACTGTTGCATAATCCGGGTAAGCAGAAAAGTAAGACAGGTTTTCACCCGTAATTTCCTTTGCAAAGCCATTCACCCAATTTATTTTACCAAACCATGGCACATCAATCTGAGCCTGGCTTTGGCAAATTGTAATCAATATCAGTATGGCGATTCCTATTATCTTTTTCATCTGTAAATTTTATCAGTGCGTGAGAATTAATCAAACCCACCTTTCCCTTTATACAATTTCACCGGGCCATCCAGTTTAAGTTTCAGTACAGTGACATACTTATCTGCAGCATTGTCCGGCACATCGATATAAACCAGCCCGGGCACAGAGCTCCAGGATATTTTGCCTACTATTTTGTGTGCTAGTTTCCTTCCACTGCCCAATACTGTGATTTCCTGAATTTTATTGTACAAGCCTTTTAGCATCAACGTGCCTGGTGATTTGCTGTGTACAAATAAAAACAGGGTAGTGGAATCTTTGGATATTGTTGTGGGCCCATAAAAATGCCCTTGTGGAATACCTCCAATTGTATTGAATATAGCTTCCCCGTTTCTCTTGTTCCAGGCCCCTAATTCTTTCAGCACATTAATTTGTTCATCGGGTATGGTGCCATCTTCTTTAGGTCCCATATCCAGCAGCAGGTTGCCTCCATTTGCAACCGCATCCACAAAAATCGTTATTACCTCATAGGGTGTTTTCCAGTTGTTATCGTGATGGTATCCCCAGTTGTCATTGGTAGTCATGCATAGTTCCCACCAGTTATATGCGGGTCTGAATACCGGGAAATTTTGTTCAGGTGTGGCATAGTCTCCATATCCCTGCAGTCGGCCATTTATAATTGCTTTTGGATTTTTGGTAAGTATCAGGTGCCTTATTTTTTCCGATTGCCATTCTTCAGCAGTGTGTTCCCAGTCTCCATCAAACCACCACAGATCCGGATTAAACTGCTCAGATATTTCTTTTATCTGCCCCTGGAAAAAATGCTGAAACCGGCCCCATCGTGCATAATCATTCTGAATGGAGTATCGGGAACTGTCTTTAATGAACCCCGGGTAGTCGATATTCGACCAGTCGATCAAAGAAAAATAAGCGCCGCATTTTATGTCGCGCTTACGCAGTTCTTCGCAAAATGGTTTTATCAGATCCTTTTTTGCCGGGGTAGCTTTTACGCTACTCAGGCTATTCATTCTGGTATCATACATCGCCACACCATCGTGGTGCTTGGTGGTGATTACAGCATACCTGGCGCCACTTTCTTTGATCAGATCGGCCCACAAAGCAGGGGAATAATTTTTTAATGTAAAGCCACCAAGTTGCTTCATATAATCTGCATGGCTTATTTTTTTGTTGTAGAAGCTCCACGACTCATCAATACCATTCACAGCATAAATACCCTCATGGATGAATATACCCAACTTGGCATCGGCAAACCATTGCATTTTCTCTTTTATAGATTCGGGATCTATTTTGAGTTGCCCATAACTACTAATCCCAATTAGCAGCAGCGATATTAAACAGGTTAATCTGGTTTTCAATTAGTATATATTTTACGCGGTTAATTCAGTCTAATTTCTATTCCGATACTTTTATTACCCAAACATAATTTGTCACATTTCTAAGGCTTTCGGGAATAGTTATTGCCATTTTACCATCCTTCGCATTCCATTTTAATTTTTGTTTACTGCCCAGCATCTGCAGCGTTGTTTTTTTAGTAAAAGAAATTTCAGAGAGTTCCACATTCGCCTTCGGAAAACCTATCAGGAAAATGTATTTCGTCCTTCCATCTTTCGATTGGGTATAACGTATACTATCTCCCTCTTTAAATACTTTATACATTCTGGAACTATAGATTGCTTCACCATTTACTTTCATCCAGGTGCCTATCTCCCTAAGCCTTAAATAAGCATTAGGGTCGAGTTCTCCATCAGGCCCCGGGCCAATGTTGAGAAGATAGTTTCCGCCCTTGCTCACAATATCCACCAGTTTTTCTATTATTTCCTTGCAGGGCTTATAGGTATCGTTTGGCACATAGCTCCAGCTGCTGGCCATTGTCATACAGGTTTCCCAGGGGTAGGGTAGTCCCTCTTTGGGTATTTCCTGCTCCGGAGTCAGATAATTCTGTTGTTCTCCAGGTACGTCCCTGTCCACAACTATTAGTTTAGGCTGTTTTGCCCGTACTTCTTTTACAAGGCGGGGCATATCTATATCCTGACTTTGAGGATTACGTCCAAACCTGCTGCCTTCATATTCTTCCAGTAACTGGGTTTTAACTTCCTCATCCGTTTTTTTGCGCACCCATCCTCCATCCAGCCAAAGTATATCCAACCTGCCATAATCGCTTGCCAGTTCATTGATCTGGTTATGGGTGTATTCTTTAAACAGTTCCCATTGTTCGGGATGTTTTTTTATTGAGTAGTTGGGGTTGCGATCGTTTACCGGAAATTGCTTCCACCAGTAATAATCACTGTTCCAGTCGGGTTTTGAGAAATAGGCACCTACCCAGAAATCCTGTTTCCTGAATGCATTGAAAATTTCTCTGGTTACATTGCTGCGTGGGTTTGCTGAAAAGGGTGTTTTCTTGCTGGTGATTTTGTAATCAGTATACTTGCTATCGAACATACAAAAGCCATCATGATGTTTGGTAGTAAAAACCACGTACTTCATGCCTGCCTCTTTAGCGGTCGCAGCCCATTTTTCGGGATTAAAGTTTACCGGATTAAAAGTAGTCTGCAGATTTTGATAGGTTTTTAAATAATCATTATAATTGTCGGCCACACCTTTTTTCCTCCCACCCGTAGCCCAACTCAGGTCTTCGGGGCATATACTCCAGCTCTCCACAATACCCCACTGGCTGTAAGTGCCCCAGTGCATGAGCAGCCCGAATTTCAGGTCTTTCCACTCTTCCAACCGTTTTTGTATAGCTGTATCCGGGTCGGGATAGTACTGGCTATGCTGTGCAAATATGTTATTGGGTTTACCCATTAAGCAGAGTGTAAAAAAAAATACAATCTGTAGTTTGTAAAGTGATTTCATTTGTTATTAATATTAAACTTACCCGTGTCTCTTCATTACTTTCTATGACACAAAACAGCATATTGATGTTTAAGTCGGTTAATACTTTCTGCATCTTTCCAAGCCCTAAAGTACTAACTTCAGACTACTCATTCCTGACTTATTTGTTTTTTTTAGAGTCTGCAATTATGCCCTTTAAAATTCCATTTTTAAAATGATTTTGTTGATTTATTGATTTCAGGTTATCTTTTCTGAAAATTTGCAATCTATGAATCGCATTTACTTTTTTGCTACCATCCTTCTTTTACTTGCTTCTATCACGTCATGCCAGCAGCATATATCTGAAAGTAAGAAACATTTTATTGCAGGTAATGACTATCTGTTTAAAGACGACCTGAATAACGCCAAAAAGGAGTATGAAATAGCCATAAAAGTTGATACAACTAATTGGCAGGCTTGCTACGAACTGGCGGGTGTCTATGAGCTTGAAGGTGATTACAGGAATGCCTATTATTATTTCAGCCGTACAGTTCAGCTCAACCCGGAGTATGCATTGGGATACTATAACAGAGCCAATCTGGAAGAAATAATGGGAGATGAAAAGAACGCTATGAGGGACCTAAATGAAGCAATTACGCGTAAGAAAGATTTTTTCTCGGCATATATGTCCAGAGGAAGGAAGGAATATTCTGATGGAAAATTTAAGGAGGCTGTCCGAGACCTGGATCAGGCTATAAACCTCCGTCCGGATTTTTATCTCGCATACCGTATGCGCGGCACAAGCAGGTACAAAATGCACGATGTTGCAGGCGCTATAAGCGATTTCAATGAAGAAATTAAATTGACTCCCTCAAGTATAATGGGCTATTTCGACAGAGCCATGGTTTACAGTGATACGAAAGATTACCGGAGTGCAATTAATGACCTCAATACAGCAATTAATATTAATCCGCTTTGGTCGCAGGGCTATATTTACCGGGGAATGTGCTACATAAACAATAAAGTAAAAGACAGCGGCTGCGGCGATTTCCGTATGGCTTATAAATTACATAATCCTGAGGCGGAGAGTTATTCTAAGCAGTATTGCAAATAGCAATCAATATATCCCCGGAACTTAGCCCACATTGCAGGTTTTGTTAATTAGATGTTATTATTTCATACCTAATTCGTAAA
>CAIVEH010000244.1 GCA_903904855.1 uncultured Bacteroidota bacterium
AAATAGTATACTATTCGCAGATTTTACGCCTCGTAAAAAAGAAAAATAACTTCGCAATATGGTGTACTTTATTTAATCAACATCACTTATTTGAAAAAATGCTGCAAAATGTTTTTAATTTGATTCTTTATTTCTATATTGCGTTATAATAAGTTTATTTAGATAACAGAATTGGAAAGTCTCATGGCAATACAGCAGATTCATAGTTGTGCTTTATAGATTTTTGAAAACTCCGAATATCAAGTTGATTATTTTTCAAAAAATACAAGCCGGTCTGATTTCTGTATTAAGTACTATGAGCATTTTGCTGATTCACAATTAAAATGTTTTGCCCGGAGGTGCAATATGAATTGAGAACTTAAAAGATAGAATTATTAACAATGATACCTGCATATATGAATTGCAGGATTACACGCTTAACTCAACAATGAGAAGTGTAAATGGTAAACAATATTTAATGTAATCAAAACTCAAAAAAACAAAATATGTCAAATTATGCTTTAACCATTACATCAGGCAATGTATCCATGCCTAATAATAGTGCATACAACGTCGGTACAGGGGCTTTTACAGTTCTGGCTCTTATTAAACCAAACGGAACAGGAACTATTGTTTCCCGTAAGCCAACTCCCGGTGGTGCGAACAATGGCGGCTGGCTTTTAGTAGTAGAGAATAATAACGTTTTGAAATTTGCAACCGACGATGGCTGGGGTTATTACCAGATTACAGGTACAGCTACAAATTTACATGACGGCTACTGGCACTTTATTGCAGCAGTAAGGAACACCAATGGTCAGTTGAATATGTATGTAGACGGAATTTTACTACCTACCAGCGTTCAGACAAACCGTTTTACTCCGTTAAATGTCAATAACTCATTGCCACTAATGATTGGCGGAACTGCTCAGATACAAGAACCATGTAACCAATACAATGGTCTGATTATGAACGTTTCTATCTTACATAATGCGTTGACCCAGGCACAAGTCATCGCGGCTATGGATAATCCTGTCAGCGCTGCAACTACTATAGGTTGCTGGACACTCGATAATAACTATACAGATAGTTCACCTATAAGGAACAATGGTCATGCAACAGGGACTGGTATAGGCTTTAATCCACTTTATATGTCAATGCCTTTTAAAGTTCAGACCCAGCAAAACAGTAACTGGTGCTGGGCCGCGGCATCTACTTCTACTTCTCATTTTTACAATCCATTGTCTGCATGGACGCAATGCCTTGTAGCTAACGCCTGTCTTGGTCTGACTGTATGCTGCAATGCACCAACTCCGGGTCCTTGTAATGTTTATGGTTACCTTGATTTGGCGTTGACAAAAACCGGGAATTTTGTAAGTATGACCAGCAGTTCGACAACTTTTCCCAATTGTACGACTCAGATGAATACCTGGCGTGTTTTAGGTGCAAGAGTAGCATGGTCGGGAGGCGGCGCCCATTTTGTAACTATTTCTGGCGTAGCTTTGATAGGAGGCGTACAATATGTAACAGTCCGCGATTCAATTTATGGTACTTCCACAATTCCGTATTCAACATTCCTCACCCACTATCAGAATAGTGGTTCGTGGACTCATTCATATTTTACTAAACCTTAAATATCAAACAAAATGGCTATAAAATTTAAAGAAGCACCTCAACAGAGTGTGCATGAATTAACCAACGCAATGACGTGGTTTAATGAACATAAAACTCCAGCGGTTCGATCAACTGCTTTAATGGCATCGGCATCAGGAGCTCAGAATATTCCTCATCCGGTATATAATCTGGACAGGGACGCTATTATTGCTAAAAAAGGATTAGCTGCCGCAAAATTGGTTGGCTGGCGCTACATTATCAGGGACGATGCCAATCAATATCATGTCGCTGAAATTAGTGTCAATGAAACAAATAATGTACACAACTTCCATAGCTTTAACGAAGGCTCTCATCTGGATAGTTTTGTATCGCACTTCAACAATTTCAGTACTAATGATGATGTAAACAAAAAGGATTATGAACTCAATTTATTGAGAGTTCCATCTTGTTACATTATGGCCATCTGGTTGAAGGATGCGGCTCATAATGACCTTTTTATTCCGTTGGAACCACTTCAGCCGGGATTTGTAGCTGGTAAAACCTATAATTCGGCTGACTTTATGAGTATTGTTGAACACATTGCCAACGATATGGCACAGCAGGTAGACCACAACGCTAAGTAAGGTTTTCATTTACAGATTACTTTATAAAAAAGCCACAGCAGCGATGTTGTGGCTTTTTTGCTTTTTATGTTCAGATGGAGTGAAATTACTGCTCAATTTTTTTTTTTCTTCAGGAATCAGGTCTGATAACAATATTGCTAATGTTATTCAATCATTATACAATTAACCTTTTAAGCATCATGGCAAGGCAGGCAGGTTAAGTATTTCGCCTTATATTTGCTGTATAATATTATGGAATTAAGTAAGAATTTCGGGCATATCGAAGCGGAAAATAAGTGGTATGCGCACTGGAATGGTGCTGGATATTTTAAGAGTGAGCCGGACGAGCGCCCTGCTTATACTATTGTGATACCTCCTCCCAATGTAACGGGTGTGCTGCACATGGGGCATGCGCTGAATGATACAGTGCAGGATATACTGATTCGCAGGCATAAAATGCTGGGTTATAATACCTGCTGGGTGCCTGGCACCGACCATGCAAGCATAGCTACCGAGGCCAAAGTGGTAAACATGCTGAAGGAGCGGGGAATAGATAAAAAGAAACTGCCCAGGGATGAATTTCTTAAATATGCATGGGAGTGGAAGGAAAAGTATGGCGGTATCATACTGCAGCAACTCGAAAAGCTGGGATGTGCACTGGACTGGGACCGGACTACTTTTACAATGGATGAGGGGTATTATGCTGCGGTGATACGGGTATTTAATGAGCTGTATGAAAAGGGGTTGATATACCGCGGGGTAAAGATGATTAACTGGGACCCCAAGGCAAAGACTGCTCTTAGTGATGAAGAGGTAATACACAAACAGACTAACTCCAAGCTGTATTACGTGCGGTATAAACTGGATGTGGAAGGGGAGGAGTATATTACTATTGCTACAGTGCGGCCTGAGACTATACTGGGCGATACTGCCGTTTGTGTTCACCCTGAAGACCCTCGGTATGCGCACCTAAAAGGGAAGTATTGCTTTATACCGCTCATCAATAGGCGGGTGCCGATAATTTTTGATGATTATATAGACCTGGAATTTGGTACAGGAGCGCTTAAAGTGACTCCGGCACATGATATTAATGACTACAACCTGGGCCTTAAGCATGGCCTGCCTGTTGTGGATACGCTGAATGACGATGGCACCATGAGCGAGGCGGCTCAACTCTATGTGGGCATGGACCGCTTTAAGGTGCGTAAGAAAATAGTTGAAGACCTGAAAGAGATAGGCGCTCTGGTAAAGGAAGAAGATTATGTGAACCAGGTAGGATATAGTGAGCGCACCAGTGAGGTGATAGAGCCACGCCTGAGCATGCAATGGTGGTGCAATATGCAGGAGCTTAGCAAGCCTGCCCTGGAAGCTGTGGAGAGCGGGGAGATTGAATTTCACCCGGCTAAGTTTAAGAACACCTACCGGCACTGGATGGGCAACATCAAAGACTGGTGCGTGAGCCGGCAATTGTGGTGGGGGCAACGTATTCCGGCATGGTATGATACAGAGGGAGGACTTTATGTGGCGCAAAACGAGAAGGATGCCTTTGAAATGTATGCGGCAAAGAAGCCTGAGCTATCAGTAAAAATTCCGGAACTGCGGCAGGATGAGGATGTACTGGATACATGGTTCAGTAGCTGGTTGTGGCCTATGGAAGTATTTGACTGGAATAAAAATCCGGGCAACAAGGACCTTGCCTACTATTATCCGGGCAATACATTGGTAACAGCGCCTGAGATCATTTTCTTTTGGGTGGCCAGAATGATTATGGCAGGGTATGAGTTCATGGGTAAGAAGCCTTTTGAGAAAGTATATTTTACAGGAATAGTGCGTGATAAGCAGGGCAGGAAGATGAGTAAAAGCCTGGGCAACTCACCCGACCTGCTTGAGATGATTGAGAAGAGTGGTGCAGATGCTGTAAGGTTTAGTGTGGTTATCACATCGCCAGCCGGCAATGACCTGCTGTTTGATGACAGCCAGGTAGAGCAGGGGCGCAACTTCATCAACAAGATGTGGAATGCGCTGAAACTCGTGAAAGGGTGGGAGAGCAGGTGCGAAGAAGGGCTGGATGACAGTCAGGTGAAATTTGCACTGGACTGGATGGATGCCAGGCTTGCTACTGTTTCAGTTGAGCTTACAGAGATGATACGGGAGTTCAGGCTGAGCGAGGGGTTGAAGACTATTTATTCGCTTATATGGAATGATTTCTGCTCGTGGTATCTGGAGTGGGTGAAGCCCGGTCTTGAACAGCCAATCAGCAATCATGTATATCAGCGCACCATTGCTATTTATGAGCAGTTGCTACAGTTGCTGCATCCATATTTGCCATTTGTAACCGAGGAAATTTATCACCTGCTGGCGGATAGGGCTGAAGGTGATGATCTGATTATAAAACAGCTTTCCATACCTCAGACACCGGATGCGGAAATACTGAAATATGGCGTAATGCTACAGGAACTGATAACAGCTGTAAGAGATGCCCGGAATAAAAATCTGCTGAAACCGAAGGATACTATTAAGTTGTGGATAGATACCGACCATCATGCCTTCTATGAGGGTGTACAGGATATACTGCGCAGGCAAGTGAATGCCGAAAATATTGGGTTTACCACAGAGGCTAAACCGGGCTGCATTTCCATAGTTGTGCAGACCGATAAACTGTATATAGAAGCAGCGGCGGCAACTATTGATACTGAAGCACAAAAGGCGCAGATGCAGAAAGACATTATCTACCTGCAGGGCTTTATAGAAAGCCTGGACAAGAAGCTGAAGAATGAAAAATTTGTAGCCAACGCCAAACCCGAGGTAATAGCCAATGAACGCAAGAAGAGGGCTGATGCTGAGGCGAAGATACAGACGCTGGAGGAGAGCCTGGCGTTGCTGTAGAGAATTGGAAATTGGGATTGGTTCATTATAGAGATCCGAACTTTCTGAAAATTCTAATCTTGCATCAAGCTAAAAAGGATAGTATCACAGCTTATATTGAAATTCAAAAACCTAAAATCCCGTGTGGATTTTAGGTTTTTTTCCGTCTAACCTTTAAACATCAGGTGAAATGGAGAAGCTCATCATTACTATACCCAAGCCCTGCAATGAAAACTGGGATGCAATGACGCCTGTGGAGCAGGGGCGGTTTTGTGAGCATTGCCAGAAGAAGGTAATTGATTTTTCGAGGACGCCGGATGCTGAGGTGATCCGGATATTTCGGGAGGCAGCCGATGGGCCGCCCTGTGGTCGGTTTCATATCAGCCAGGTGGGCAGGGAGCTGGTGCAGCCGAAAAAAGTATCCTTCGGTACTTATTTACTGCGAAGGCTTGCAGCATCGTTACTGTTGTTTCAGGCTTTTGCAACTACTGCATGGTCGCAAACAGTCGGGGCTAAAACACATCAGGGGCCGAAGGCAACAGTCAAAAATCAGCTACAAAAAAATATTGTAGTAAGAGGTAAAGTGGTGGATGCTGATGGCGATGTGCCTCTTAAAGGCATAATAGTGAGTGCAGAAGGATATAGCTCTACTACAAATGCTAAAGGTGTTTTTACATTACAATTTTCACATCGTTTTATTAACCGCACATTATTTCTGAAATGCAGCTATTCTAAATTGCATCCTGGGCCTCATAATGAGACTGACTTTGGAACCTATGAATTAATACTTGATTCGATGGCGATAAAAAAAGATATACTTATTAACAGGATGCCGGTTATTAATATAGAGCCAGTAGAACAAGTTTACTTAACAGGTGTCTCTCTACCAAATCTAATTATGCCAGACTCCAACTTTTTGAAGAAAAAGATAAAGGTAACTGCGGATGATGATTCAATTCAGATCGGGAAAATGAAAAAGAAGTGATTCATGTTTAGATTTTATCTACCTCAATTTAGCTGATAACATTTAACAGTCTATTGCAATTGATATTCTTTAATTTAGATTGTGCCTAAGCAAAAATATATCATCACCATTCCTCAGCCCTGCCACGAAAACTGGGAGGAAATGACGCCTGTGGAGCAGGGGCGGTTTTGCGCGCATTGCCAGAAAAAGGTGATAGATTTTACAATGATGCCGGATGCTGATGTGATCAATATATTCAAGTCAGCTAACGATGGGCCACCATGTGGAAGGTTCCTCAACAGCCAATTGGATCGGCCCTTGTTACAGCCTGCCAGGCCCATACCTCTATACTTGTATTTAGCCAAAAGAATTGCCGCCTCGCTGTTATTTATTCAGACTCTGGTATCTACTGCATGGGCGCAAACAATAAAACAAAATACAGAGCAACAGCCAGTAATTAAAGATTCCTTGGGTAAACAGCCTTTGTCCATTCAAGGCAGGGTAGTTGATAAGGAAACAGGTAAACCCATGCAGGGTATGATGGTGAGGGTAGTGAGCGATACTGTCATTGATTTTACAGACAGTGCAGGGTGTTTTAAATTGCCATATCCGGTTCTTATGACCAGTTCTAATAGATTGATAAGGGTAAGCAACAGCAAGCACTTTGTAGATAATCTGGAGGATGAAGGTGTCTTTATGATGGAAAGCCAGGTAAATTATGAGGAAATCCTTTCTGGCGCTGATATTCTTATCAACTGGTACCCGGAACGAACGATTCACCGGACTTGTGTTGCAGTAAATCCACAGCTAGAATTTATAACTACATTTATGGGTGCAATAGCTGCTCCAATTGACTTTTCCAATATCCTCAACTTGACAGTAAATACCTTAAATAAGAAACACAAAGGCTCCAACAAAAAACAGAAAGCAGTAACTAAAAAGAAATTAATACACAAATAACTACTCAGGTAATTGCCAGTGGTTATTCAGCTTCAACACTTTCTCTACTACATCTCTTACGCAGCCTTTGCCTCCGTTTTTGGGTGATATGTATTTGGAGATTTCTTTAATCTCGCTTACCGCATCTGCAGGGCAGCAGGGCAGTCCACACCACTTCATGGCCGCATAGTCGGGTATATCGTCGCCCATGTACAGAATGCTGTTCAGGTCTGTCTTGGTAGCAGCAGCTATTTCGAGGAGGAATTCTTTTTTGTTTTCTATGCCAAGGTGTATTTCCTGAATGCCCAGTTTTTTTAGCCTTGTGCGCACTGTTTCGCATTTGCCCGACGATATGACCCAGATGGTATAATTCTTTTTAACAGCCAGCTGTAGTGCATAACCATCCTTTATGTCCATGCTGCGGAGTATAAGTCCATCTTCAGTAAGCATCAGGCTGCCATCGGTCAATACGCCATCCACATCAAAGACAAATGTAGTAATGGGTGCAAATAATTCCAGTAGGTTCATCTTAAAAAAATTAACCCCACCCCTAAAGGGGAGCTATTTCGAAATCACAAATAAGTTTGTTCAGCAAAAATAAGAAATCAAATTTTAGCGAATATTAAAATTAGCAAAATTACTGGTTATCGCGCCACTCATACACCCAGCCCGATTGTATCATTTCGAGGTGGCCTTCGTTGCAGTCTTCGCGCTTACCTGTGAAGCCTGGTATTTCAAGCACCCATTCTATCAGTTCAGTGAACCGGATACGGTATATTTTGCTCTCACCGAATTCATTGCCAAAGCGTTCATACAGCTTCATGGCTATGTCTTCGTGGTCATTCCAGTTTATCGGTGGTTCGTAATGTGCAGCCATGTGTTATTTTTAGTTTTTTAGAATTCATGAATTTTTGAAACTGCCAGAGATAATTTCTTTGTAATCGGTTTTGTATTCTCGCCCAATATTAATGCATGTGCATTGTTGTCTGGCATTGGGTTATGAATGCAATGAAACCCTAAGTTTATGGGTACTGATGCCGCGATTTCTGCAATATTAAACCTTAAAGGATACATCACTGATTTTTCAGGAGTCGTTAAAGCAGCTATATCAACCGATAAACCATTTTCACCGGACTTTGTTTTGAATGCCGCACTGGTTGGCACTTTCCGGTCATTTTCCAGTTTCCAGAACATTGGATTGTCTATGGGGAACCTGCGGTATAAAAAATCATCTGGTTCAATAGTATATAACTCAGGCATGATCGGTTTCTTCCAGCAGATGAGATAATTCAGTCAGTTTATTTACAGCCAGATTGGTAGTATTAAGCATATTCCCTTCTTTGTCGTAGCGTATGAACTTCAATTCCCCTAAAGGATTTATTTCCAATTCTGAGGATTCGTTATTATTATCAAACTCAAACTGTATACCACCATCCCTCATTGGAAATACATGTGTTTCAAACTCGTTAAAAATATAACCCGATTCATCCAGAAATTGTAATACCCTGTGAGCAGTCTTGATAGCATCAAACGAAATTACTTCGGCATTGTATGAATCCCAATTGGTCCTTAGGTTTAAAAAACTATTAATTGTAGTTAATAATTCATTATGTTTATTGATGCACACCATCTCAATACCTTTACTACAAAGTTAATTAAAATCTATTTCCAATCTTGCCGTGTGATTGCATTTTAATAAAGCTTTCTCTTAAAATATTTCTGCTTTTTGCACTATTCCCCCAAAAACTGTGTCTGATCGGGTAAAGTGACTTCAATAATACCGCTTCCTTCTTCCAGCACACACTGGCATCCTAATCTGGAGTTGATCCTTGGGCTTACAGCACGGTCTATGAAGTCTTCTTCCCTGTCGGTCAATTCGGGCAGGTATTCGTCGCCCCTGTCTACATACAGGTGGCAGGTGCTGCATGCACATACCATACCACAATTGTGATGAAGGTCTATATTATTGTCTAGGGCTACCTCAAGCAGACTTTGTCCGGGTTCCACATTTTCCAGTGTAACCGGAGCTAACCCCTTTTGTTCAAAACTAAATTTAATAGTATACATGAATAGTAAAAAGCAGAATTTGCGGCAAAGGTAATGTATCAGATCAGAAGATGGAATAAGGATAGGTTATGTGGGTATATTTTTAGGAAAAAGCTTTACTTTATTGTACTGGCTTGTATCGAACTGGAAATATCTTCATATATTTTTTGCCATTTAGGGTGGCCGGAAAGCAGATTGATTTGTGATTGTATTGTAGGTGTATCCTTTCTAATGGCAGGCCCGGTTTGCAGGCTGCCTGGTGGTGCAGTCTTAATCCGTTCAAAAGTTTGTTCAATAATTGGCATCAGAACGTTGAATTGTAAATCATTATCCTTGCAAATCTGTTCACAAATTGCCAGTAAATGATTGGTGAAATTATTACTGATAACAGCAGAAAGGTGCAGCCATTTACGTTGTTCATACCTGGCTTCGAAGAGAATATCTGTAATAGCGTGGGCCACTTCCAATCCAAATCTTTTTGCTCTATCAGTTGAGAATTCCCAGCCGCATGGTATATTTCTGTGTGTTGGTGGATTGGTTTTTACAATAGAATATATCGGCCATATTACTCCATAATCGGTTGAAGAAGGTTTCAGAAGGTCAAGTGAAACGGCACCGGCGGTTTGTATTAAAACGGTTTGGGTTAATGATATTTTTGAAACTATTTCAATTATTGCATTATCGGATACCAAAAGGAAACAAACATCTGATTCGCCATCCTTAAGGTCATCAATACCTCCTGAATTGTCGGCCATCAATGCCTCCTGAAGCAATAATGCAGATTGCCGGTTCCGTCCATACACACCTGTGCAATGGTGTCTTCCGGTAACCAGCCTGCTGCCGAAAAACCATGCTATATTTCCTGTGCCTATGATACTAAAAGTCATGATTTACCGCTTTTGTAACCCGCAATATAGTGTTGTTCCATAATGCTGTATACTTTGTTTTTTAGCTCCGTTACATTTTCTAAAGTTAATCCTTTTACAGAAACTGGTTCAAGGAAATGAATATGAATGGGCATTGGGCGTGAAGCGAAAAAATCATGGTGCGGTAAAACTTTTCCGGTATTAAACAGAATGCCTGGTATTATGTCTTTCTGGGCTTTAATGGCAGTAATAAAAGCCCCATCAAAAAAAGGTTGTAAAGGATTATTTGTCTTGTTGCGTGTGCCTTCGGGGTAAAGGCAAAGATGTATACCCATTTGGAGGGTTTCCTGCATTTTTGCAAAGCTTTCCCGGCGGCTGTTTTCCTGCTTGCGATCCACTAATATGGAACCAGCTGTATAGATGATTCCAAACAATGGTGTTTTTGCCATTTCAATCTTAGCCAGTGTTTTATTAGGCCCAGGTATCCAGGGAGTAGCAACCGGGATATCCATCATGGAGTTATGATTGATAACCACTACATATTGTTCTCCTTTTTTAAAATTGTTTTTGCCCTTTCTGATAACCGGGCAGAATATAATTGGCATATATACACCCATCCATAACCGGAATATTTTGTGTAATGCAATTGCCTTTTTAGGTTCTGGTAATTTTGAAATGATCCATATAGGTACCAATACCAATAACATGGTAAGAATAAACATCAGCAGCGCCCATACTATAAACAGAAAACTTAATACCTTCCGAATAATCTTCATACTTCTTTTAACTTGTAATAATAATTGTTATCTTGTTTCAGTATCTGGAGGAATTTCACAAAGGTATTAAACCAAAGCCCAATCAATAACTTTCTCTCCATGTTCTGTCAGCCAGTCGTTTGTTTTACTGAAATGTTTACAACCAAAGAACCCGTTGTAAGCCGAGAAAGGGGAGGGGTGTGCAGCTTTTAGTACCGTATGCTTCGACTGATCAATAAGCGCCTCCTTATTCTGTGCAAATTTCCCCCAAAGCAAAAACACTACATGTTCCTTGTTTTTTGATAAATGCCTGATCACTTCATCAGTAAATTGGTGCCAGCCCACCTGGCTATGGCTATTAGGGGTGTTGGCTTCAACTGTAAGCGAGGCATTGAGCAATAAAACACCCTGTCGTGCCCATGGTTCCAGATTGCCAGTATTGGATATTGGTATGCTCAGATCATTTTGCAGTTCTTTGAAAATATTTACCAGGGAGGGTGGAGGTGGAACACCACCAGGTACTGAAAATGATAATCCATGTGCCTGCCCATGATTATGATAGGGGTCCTGGCCAATAATCACCACTTTTGTCTTACTGAACGGAGTGCATTCAAAGGCATTGAAAATAAGTTTGCCAGGAGGGTAAATGATTTTTCCTGCTTTCTTTTCCTCTTTCAGAAAATGAACAATATGCTCAAAATAAGGTTTATCGAACTCTTCTTTAAGTTCCTCTTTCCAGCTTTGTTCTATGCTTACATCCATTAATTGGTTATTTAAGGTAGCTGAATGAGTCAAATAAATTATCCACTGATAAAGCAATCTATTTCTTTTATGGGAGCAAAACCTTTGTCTGCAGTTAAAATAGGTGTACTTAAAAATTGAGCTGTTGCAGCAATGATGGCATCAGGAATTTTTATGTTGTATTTACGTCTCAATTTGATTACCAATTCTGTTATTTCTTGTTGATGACCTATTTTCAGGCAAGTTCCAAGCATACCCCTTATTAACGTATCCTCTTTTAATTTAAGGCCTTTATTACTTAGGATTTCCATTTCTGTAATATAGGAAAATGCCCATGTCTCACTCAGAAAGGGAGTTATTATCGGATTTTCTTCTATCAGATAAATAAAACAATTAGTATCAGCAAGATAGTCAATCCCATTCATTTCTTAACTCTTTTTGGTATTTTAAACCGTCACCGAATTTGCCCTTTAATTTCCCATAAAAATCAGCTAATGAAGGCTTTTGTTTTTTTAGGTTATAAGACTTTATAGCGGCTTTTATTTCTTTTTTAGAATCATTTTTCCCAATAGTAATCACCATAAAAATATATTTTATCTGTTAGTTGATCTTTAGCAAATTTCCAGGCAACCAATTAGATAACCTGTTGCACAATACCTACCTCACTTCCACCTCAAGCACCTTATTCCCTTGCAGTATCCCTTCCAGCATATCGCCGGGGTTTACCGGACCCACACCAGCAGGCGTACCTGTAAATATAAGATCGCCAATATTGATAGTAAAGAATTTTGATACATAAGCTATGATCTGATCCACCGTAAACAGCATGTTCCTTGTATGGCCATCCTGAACGGTTTCCCCATTTTTTTTCAACTGGAAAGCAAGATTACTAACAGTGGTTTCCACAGTAATAGGTACAAATTCGCCCACTGCAGCTGAGCCATCGAATGCCTTAGCAATTTCCCACGGCAAGCCCTTAGCCTGTTGTGTCCGTTGAAGGTCCCGGGCTGTAAAATCAATACCCAGGGTTACCTGGTCGTAATATTTATCAGCGAATTTTTCCTGAATGTATTTCCCGTTTTTACAGATTTTCACTACTACCTCGCACTCGTACTGCAGGTCATCTGTAAATTCAGGGTAGTACAGAGGTTTCCACGGCAGCAAAACAGCGCCCTTAGGCTTCATGAAAATCACTGGTTCTGCCGGAACCTCATTCTTTAATTCTTTGGCATGATCGGCATAATTGCGTCCTACACAAATTATCTTCATAAAAAACTTTTACTTTGCTGATTAACTAATAACTATTTTAAACAGACTTCCTTATTTTTTGACTTTTAATTACTAAAATGGCTCGTGTAAAGTTAAAATTTCCTGACGAAAAACCGTTGTTTTCTACTATTATTCCTGTCAGGGTGGGTGATTTGAATTATGGTAACCATGTTGGGAACGACTCTGTTTTGTCCCTGATTCATGAGGCCAGGATGCAGTTTATGCACCATCACGGTTTTACAGAGTTGAATATAAATGGATTAGGATTAATTATGGCTGACGTGATGATAGCATACAAAGGTGAATCTTTTTATGGGGATCAACTTGAAATAGCTTTATACGCTGAAGAAATTACCCAATTTTCCTTCGATTTATTGTACAAGATAACCACTTTCCGCAATGGAAACCACCTGGATATTGCCCATGCCAAAACTGGTATGGTTTGTTTCGATTATAGTAACCGTAAAATAGCAGATATACCTGGAGTTTTAAGGCAGATATTTCAATAAAAATATTATAGGAGGTATGGGGTAATGCTGGAATAAATTCCTTTTATCTGAAATAAAAAGAAACGACTTGATAGCCTAATTAATTTATACAACAGATAGCTCGAAAATCACGAAATTTGCATCTATGCAGTTCCAGATACATAGTCCATATGAGCCAGCCGGCGACCAGCCGGAGGCAATTGCGCAACTGGTAAAATGCATAAATGAGGGTGAAAAATTTCAGGTGCTGTTAGGAGTTACGGGATCGGGCAAAACGTTTACCGTAGCCAATGTAATACAGCAGATTAAAAAACCTACACTTGTTCTTACTCATAACAAAACCCTTGTTGCGCAACTCTATGGTGAGTTCAGGCAGTTTTTCCCAGAGAACGCTGTTGAGTATTTTGTGAGCTATTATGACTATTACCAGCCCGAGGCTTATATGCCGGTATCCAATACCTACATAGAGAAAGACCTTTCAATAAATGAAGAACTCGAGAAACTGAGGCTGAGGGCTACCAGCAGCCTGCTGAGCGGGCGGAGCGATATACTGGTTGTAGCATCTGTATCCTGTATATATGGTATTGGAAACCCAACTGAGTATGCCAACAGTATCATCAGGTTTAAGAAAGGGGATAATATTGGCCGAAACCACTTTCTGCATATGCTGGTCAACTCGCTCTACAACCGCAGCCAGGGCGACTTTACACGAGGTACATTCAGGGTGAATGGAGATACCGTGGATATTAACCTACCCTATGTGGATTATGGTTATCGCATCACCTTCTTTGGCGATGAGCTGGAGGAGATTGAAACTTTTGAACCTGAAACAGGCAAGCGTATTATATCGGTAGATGAGGCTGCCATCTTCCCTGCCAATCTGTATATAGCACCCAAGGAGCAGATGCAGCAGATCATGTATGAGATACAGGACGAGATGAATGCGCAGGTGGAATATTTTAAGAAAATTGGCAAACATATTGAGGCGCAACGTATAAAAGAACGGGTTAGTTATGACCTGGAGATGATTCAGGAGCTGGGCTACTGCAGTGGTATTGAGAATTATTCCCGCTTTCTGGACAGAAGAAAACCGGGCGCCCGGCCATTCTGCCTACTCGATTATTTCCCGGATGATTTCCTGCTGGTGATAGATGAAAGCCATGTTACAATTCCGCAAATCAGCGGGATGTATGGCGGCGACCGTAGCCGCAAAATGACCCTTGTGGATTATGGTTTCCGGCTACCATCCGCATTGGATAACCGTCCGCTGAACTTTTATGAGTTCGAGAGCAAACTGCATCAGGCATTATTTATCAGCGCCACTCCCGGCAAGTACGAAATGGAGCAATGTGGAGGGGTAGTGGTAGAGCAGATTGTGCGGCCTACCGGCCTGCTGGAACCTCCCATACAGATAAGGCCAAGTATAAACCAGATTGATGACCTGCTGGATGAAATAGATAAAAGGGTGAAAAAGGGCGACCGGGTGCTGGTAACCACACTCACCAAGCGTATGGCCGAGGAACTGGATAAATACCTGAAGCGCATCAACATCAACTCAAAGTACATACACAGCGAGGTTGATACACTGGAGCGGGTAGAGATACTCCGAGATCTGAGGTTGGGCAACATAAATGTATTGGTAGGTGTAAACCTGCTGCGTGAGGGGCTAGACTTGCCCGAAGTGAGCCTTATGGCCATACTGGATGCCGACAAAGAAGGCTTTCTGCGCGATGAACGTTCGCTGACACAGATGGCTGGCAGGGCAGCAAGAAATGTGGATGGCCTGGTGATATTTTATGCTGATAAAATTACCGATAGCATGCGCCGCACCATTGATGAAACTGACCGCCGGCGTGAAAAGCAGATCAAATACAATATGGACCATGGCATAACCCCAATGACCATAAAGAAGAGCATACAGGAGATAATGCAGCAGGGTAGTGTACTGGATATAAAGGGTTACGACGAGAAGAATGAGTATGCCATTAGTGATGGTTTGCTACCTATAGCTGCAGAGCCTGATAGCGAATACGGAATGAGCGCCACCCAGCGCGATAAAAAGATTGTCCAGACCAAGAAGGCAATGGAGAAGGCTGCTAAGGAACTGGATTTTATGGAGGCTGCAAGGCTGCGCGATGAGTTGTTCCGGTTACAGAAAATCTAAGGAATCCCTTAACTAATTTTAACTTCTTGATTTTTGCGAAAAGTACACTTCAAATATGCTAGCCCACATTGCAGCTTGATCGCTGTAACCAATTCAATATCAATATATTGAAAATTTTTGAGTTCCAGTTTGTGTACTACAGATTTTATAATTGGCTCAAAACCTGATTGTTGCATCT